>NZ_JBEYVC010000230.1:0-15558 GCF_040643855.1 Streptomyces sp. NPDC047072
CGGGTGAAGGTGAACTCCTCGACCTGGGCCGGTTCGATGATCGGCAGCAGGTAGTCCAGGACCGCGTCGGGATCCAGCTCTATGGACTCCTTGACAAACGCACCAATCAACCCGCTGCGGAGGACGGCGCGGACTCCGGATAAGGTAAGGCTTGCCTTAGCGGATCCAGGTATTCCGGAGTAGTCGTGCGTGCAGCAGCAGTGAAGGTCGTTCTGGCCGCGTCCGTTGTGGGAGGGCTGCTTGTCGGCTGCTCGTCGTCCCAGGGCGGCGAAGGCTCCGCGAAGGAGCCGAACGCTGTGATGGGAGCCTCCGTCGGGCCGTCCGCCGCGCCCAGTGGGCTCGCCGACGGCATGGGCTCCGACCAGGGCACCGACGGGGCCTTCCCCCGGACCGTCACCCACTTCGAGGGGAAGACGACGATCAAGGCCGCGCCCGAGAAGGTCGCCGTGCTCAGTACCGGGCAGCTCGACGACCTGCTCTCCCTCGGCATCGTCCCGGCCGCCACCACCCGCGCCGACAACGCCGGCCTCGTCCCCGGCTACCTCGCGGACGCCTTCCCCGCCGCCAAGAAGAAGCTCGCCGGCATGACCGACGCCGGCACCCGGCAGGCGCCCAACCTGGAGACCCTCGCCGCCGCGAAGCCCGACCTCATCCTCGCCAACGACTCCCTGGGCGACCTCTACCCCAAGCTCTCCAAGATCGCGCCCACCGTGATCACCGCGGGCAACGGCATCAACTGGAAGCGGGACCTGCTGCTCGTCGGCGACGCCGTCGGCAAGGGACAGGCCGCGCGGGCACTGCTCGACGACATCGTCGCCGACGCCCGGAAGAAGGGGGCGGACATCAAGACGGACCAGGGCTCCCCCACCGTCTCCATGGTCCGCTTCACCCCCGACCGCACCCGCATGTTCGGCGTCTCCTCCTTCACCGGGTCCATCGCCGTCGACATGGGCCTCGACCGGCCCGAGTCCCAGCGGTTCACCGCCATTTCGCAGGACATCGGCGCGGAGAGCATCGACACCGCCGACGCGGACTGGATCTTCTACTCCGTCCAGGGGGACCGGCGGAAGACCGACGCCGCGAGCGTCCTCGCCGGACCGCTGTGGAAGTCGATGAAGGCCGTACGGGCCGGGCACGCCGTCGCGGTCGACGACGACCCCTGGTACCTCAACGCCGGTCCCACCGCCGCGCGTCTCGTCGTACGACAGCTCACCGAGCACCTCGCCAAGTGAGACCGGTGAAGCCGGTGAGGTCCGTGAGGTTCATGAGACCCGTGAGGTCCCTGAACCCTCTGCGCCACCTGGTGTGGCCGGCCGCCCTCCTCGCCGTCGCGCTCACCGCCCTGCTCAGCCTCGCCGTCGGCACCCGCGCCGTTCCGCCGTCCGCCGTCGTCGACGCGCTGCTGCACGGCGGTTCGTCGCCCGACGCGCTCGTCGTACGGTCCCTGCGGGTGCCGCGGACCGAGATCGGACTGGTCGCCGGGGCCGCGCTCGGGGTCGCGGGCGCCGCGCTCCAGGCCGTCACCCGCAACCCGCTCGCCGACCCCGGCATCCTCGGCCTGAGCCAGGGCGCGGCCGCCGGGGTCGTCCTAGCGATCGCGTTCGGGCTCGCGAACGGCTTCTCCGGGTACGTCTGGTACGCCTTCGCCGGTGCGGTGCTCGCCGCGTGTGTCGTGTACGGCATCGCCGCGCGCGGTCGGGGCGGCGCGTCGCCGGTGAAGCTGGCACTGGCCGGGACCGCGCTGGCGGCGATGACCGCGGGGGCGACGACCGTGGTGCTCACGTCCAGTTCGGCCACGCTCGATCAGTTCCGGTTCTGGCAGGTGGGGGCGCTCGGCGGGCGGGACGCGGGGACGGTCGTACGGATGCTGCCGTTCTTCGTGGTCGGGGCGGTGCTCGTGTTCGGGTGTGCTCGGGGGTTGGACGCGTTGGCCCTCGGCGATGAGACGGCTCGGGCGCTGGGGCATCGGGTGGCTGTGGTGCGGGGGGTTGCTGCGGCGGGGGCGACGTTGCTGACGGCGGCGGCTGTTTCCGCGGCGGGGCCCATCGCGTTCGTGGGGCTTGCGGTGCCGCATGTCGCGCGGCGGGTGACGGGGGGTGGGTATCGGGGGGTGTTGCCGTTGTCCGCGTTGCTCGGAGGTGCGTTGTTGGTGGGGGCCGATGTGGTGGGGCGGGTGGTGCGGGCTCCTGCGGAGGTGCCGGCGGGGGTGATGACGGCGCTGGTGGGGGTGCCGGTGCTGGTCTTTCTTGTGCGGCGGAAGGGGGGTGTGGGGTGACGCGCGGAAGGATCCGGTGCGGCGCCGTTGTGGCTGGTCGCGCCCACGCGGCGGTAGCCGCAGATCCAACACAGCCCCGCGCCCCTAGGGCGTCATCGCATCTCCTTCTCAGACCATCGCCCGGTACCTCCCTTCTTCTTCATCGGCGGTCCGCCCTCGTCGTCCTCGGGCTCCTCCTCGTCCTCTGCACCCTCGTCCTCGCCTCCGCCTCCCTCGGTCAGACCTACGTCTCCCCCCGCGACGTCTGGGACACCCTGCGCACCGGCGCCGGGCCCCACGCTCTCGTCGTGGGCGAACTCCGCGTGCCCCGGATCGTCGTCGGGGTCCTCGTCGGTGTCGCTCTCGGGCTCGCGGGCGCGCTCGTGCAGACCGTCACCCGGAATCCGCTGGCCAGTCCTGATGTGATCGGGGTGGGGCACGGGGCCGCCGCCGCGACCGTGCTGGCGCTTGCCACGGGGGTCGTCCGCTCACCCGGCGCCCTGCCGCTCGTGTCCGTCGCCGGTGGGCTCGCGGCCGCCGCGCTCGTGTATGTGCTGGCCTGGCGGCGCGGGATGCAGGCGAGCCGGTTCGTGCTGACCGGTGTCGGGATCGGGGTCGCGCTCTCCGCCGTCGTGCAGCTGTACCTCGCCGACTCCGAGCTGGAGGCCGCCGAGCAGGTCAAGCTGTGGCTGACCGGGAGTCTGAACGGGCGGGGCTGGGAGCAGGCGGGGCCCCTGGCCGTCGTACTCCTGCTGGCGGCGCCCACGCTGGTGTGGGCGAGCCGGGTGATGCGGCCGCTCGGGCTCGATGCGGACACGGCGGCGGCGCTCGGGGTGCGGGTGCAGCGGGCGCGGCTCGGGCTCACCGTCCTCGGTGTCGTGCTCGCTGCCACCGCGACCGGGGCCGCCGGGCCCATCGGGTTCGTCGCGCTGACCACGCCGCAGCTGGCCCGTCGGCTCACCCGGACGCCTCAACTGCCGCTGCTGTGCTCGGCGTTGACGGGCGCGGTCGTGCTCGTCGGCGCCGATCTGGTGGCCCGTACGCTGCTGCCGCCGCTGGAGATCCCGGTGGGCGCGCTGACCTCGCTGGTCGGGGGGCCGTATCTGCTGTGGCTGCTGGGGCGAAGAGACAGCGGACGGACGCGGTGAGGGCCCCGGAGCAGTGCGGCTCCGGGGCCCTCGGTCAGGAGGCGATCAGGGGATCGCCGTCACGGCGCGACCGTCAGATCGTCGCCGTGTCGATCACGAACCGGTACCGCACATCGCTGTTCACGACCCGCTCGTACGCCTCGTTGACCTCGGACGCGGCGATCAGCTCGATCTCCGCGCCGAGGCGGTGCTCCGCGCAGAAGTCCAGCATCTCCTGGGTCTCCTGGATACCGCCGATGCCGGAGCCGGCGAGGGTCTTGCGGCCGCCGATCAGCGAGAAGAGGCCGAGGGAGATCGGCTCCTCGGGGGCGCCGACGTTCACCAGGGCGCCGTCGACCTTGACCAGCGACAGCAGCGCGCCGAAGTCCATCGGTGCGGAGACCGTCGAGACGATCAGGTCGAAGGTGCCGGCCAGCTCCTTGAAGGTCGCCTCGTCGCTGGTGGCGTAGTAGTGGTCGGCGCCCAGCTTCAGGCCGTCGTCCTTCTTGCGCAGGGACTGCGAGAGGACGGTGACCTCGGCGCCCAGCGCGTGCGCGATCTTGACGCCCATGTGGCCGAGGCCGCCCAGGCCCACGATCGCGACCTTCTTGCCGGGACCCGCGCCCCAGTGCTTGAGCGGGGAGTAGAGGGTGATGCCGGCGCAGAGCAGCGGTGCGGCCACGTCCAGGGAGAGACCGTCGGGGATGCCGACGACGTAGTTCTCGTCGACGACGATCTTCTCGGAGTAGCCGCCGTAGGTGGGCTCGCCGTCCTTGTCGAGGGCGTTGTACGTGCCCACCATGCCGCCGCCGGTGCAGTACTGCTCAAGGCCGGCCTTGCAGCTCTCGCACTCCCGGCAGGAGTCGACCATGCAGCCGACGCCCACGCGGTCGCCGACCTGGAACTTCGTCACGCCGGGGCCGACCTCGGAGACGATGCCCGCGATCTCGTGGCCGGGGACCATCGGGAAGATGGCCTCGCCCCAGCCCTCGCGGGCCTGGTGGATGTCGGAGTGACAGATGCCCGCGAACTTGATGTCGATCAGCACGTCGTGCTCGCGGACCGCACGGCGCTCGATGGTGGTCCGCTCCAGGGGGGCCTTGGCGGCGGGAGCGGCGTATGCGGCGACAGTGGTCATGAGGTGGGGTTCTCCTCGAAGGGGGTCGCGCCCGGCTGCCTTCTGTCCGGGCACGACCCCAGCATGCCGTACGGATCACCGTCCACCCAGGTCACAGCTCTGCGTACGTCCGCGGGTCCTACTACTGGCGGGGACAGGATGATGGGCGTACGACCAGGAATACTGGGCGTATGGACGAACTCTCGGAGGACCGGCCCGGCGGCGGCCCGCTGGACCGGCGTGCCGAGCTCAGCGAGTTCCTGCGCACCCGGCGGGCCCGGCTGAAGCCGGAGGACGTGGGACTGCCCGACTTCGGGCGGCACCGCAGGGTGCCGGGGCTGCGGCGCGAGGAGCTGGCGCAGCTGGCGGGCGTCTCGGTGGCGTACTACACCAGGCTGGAGCAGGGCAACGGACGCAACGTCTCGGCGGAGGTCCTGGACTCGATCGCCCGCGCGCTGCGGCTGAGCGACGCCGAGCACGCGCATCTGATGCACCTGGCGAAGCCGAAGTCGCACAAGAAGAAGCAGGCGGCGCGGACCGAGCAGGTGCGTGCTGCGCTGCGGCAGCTGGTGGACTCCCTGGAGGTCCCGGCGTACGTCGTCGGACGCCACTCCGACATCCTGATCTGGAACCGGATGGCCGCGGCGGTCTTCGGGGACTGGTCGGAGCTGCCGGTGCAGGAGCGGAACTGGGCGCGACTGGTCTTCCTCAGGCCCGAGTACCGCGAGCTGTTCGTGCCGTGGGAGCAGAAGGCGTACGACGTCGTCGGCAGCCTGCGCCTGTCCGCGGGCTGCCATCCCGACGATCCCCGGCTGTCCGCGCTGATCGGCGAACTCTCCGTGAAGAGTGAGGAGTTCAGACGTCTGTGGGCCACCCACGACGTCAAGGAGAAGAACTACGGGATCAAGCAGCTGCGCCACCCCCTGGTCGGTGAACTGACCCTGAACTTCGAGTCCTTCCCCCTCTCCGACGGCTCGGAGCAGGTCCTGGTGACGTACCACCCGGAGCCGGGCTCCCCCTCCGCCGAGGCCCTGCGGCTGTTGTCCAGCTGGGGAGCGGACGCGTTCCACACGAGCCCTCAGCCCTGATACGGCGGTGCCGCCCCCCAGTTCCACTTCGGCACCGGCTGCTCGGCCGGCGGCTTCGCGTCCGGCCCGGAGAAGTGCACCGCGAGCCGGGTGCCCCACTCGACGTAGGCGAGGAACGCCGAGCGGAACTCCGCGTCGGTGGGCAGCTCCGCCTCGTCGGCCGCGTCCTGGATGAGCTCGACCCAGCGGCGGCGCTGCCGCTCGGTGATGCCGCGGCCCATGTGCTTTGCCACCATGTGCCCGTGGCCGCCCTGGCTCTCGGAGTAGCCGGGCGGGCCGCCGAAGACCTCGGCGAGCCAGAGGGCGACGTGCTCGGCGTGCTCGGGGGCGAGGCCCGCGAAGAGCGGGGCGAGCAGGTCGTCGGCGAGGACCTTCTCGTAGAAGACCGTGGTGAGCCGGGCGAAGGCCTCCGCGCCGCCCGCCCACGCGTACAGGGTGGGCTCGGAGGAACCCCGGCCGCGGACCGTCGTCGGCTTGTAGTGCCGCATCTCCTCGATGTTCCCGGTGTACGGCCGGATCTCGGCGAGGAAGTCCTCGAACAGCTCCGACCTGCGGAAGCCCTCCAGGTGGTCCTCGGTCGACGTCCAGGTGATCCGCAGGATGTAATGCTCGAAGTCCTCCTCGCAGCGCGCCAGTTCGTAGTCGACGCACTGCGGTGCGGCCGCCAGCTGGGCGGCCGCGTGGGTGTAGGCGGACAGGAACTCCGCCGAACGGTCCTCGGGGATGCGGTACCGGATGTACTCGACGGTCTCGGTGGTCATGGGCCCACACAAACACGGAAGCCCCGCCGGAGGCTGTACCTCCGGCGGGGCTTTCGCTCACGGCCTACTCGGTGCCGCTACCGCTCACTTGCCGTAGTACGCGTTGAAGATCGTCACCGACGACTTGTTGTTCTTCTTGTCGGTGATGTTCGCCCGGAAGGAGATGGACTTGTCCTTCGCCGGGTTCTTCACGGTGATCTTGCCGCCCGAGACCGTGACCTTCTTCCAGGTCTTGCCAGAGTCGTACGACACGTACACCGTCAGGGACTTCAGGTTCGAGCCCTTGGCCGAACCCTCCACGGTCACCGGGATCTTGACCGTCTTGCCGGCCGGGGCCTTGCTGCCCAGGTCGGTGGCGGCCAGGAAGCGGGCCGTGGACGCGGGCAGCTTGGTGGCGCTGCCCGGCTTCTTCGACGTGAACGTCCAGCTCGCGTCGATCCGGGTGGACGCCGTGGCGACCTTGGAGCTGCGCTTGACCGAGGTGGTCAGCTTGTACGAGGCCTGCGCGGCCGGGACCTTGAACACCTTGTCGCCGAAGAGCGGGTCGTCGTTGGTGCCGACCTTGACGCCGTTGCGGTACAGCGTGGTCGTCACCGAACTGAACACCGAGGAACCGGCGTTGCCCTTGCCGTCCGCGAACAGCGGGACGGAGCCGTAGATCTGGTTGCCGTCACGGTAGAGACCGAAGTCGGCGGTCAGACGCGGGCCGAAGACGGCCGTGTTGAAGGTCTTCGCGTAGCTCTTGCCGCCCGCGAAGGTCTGCGCGGCGCCCAGCGTGTAGAAGGCCTCCGGGACCGGGAAGCCGTCCGCGTCGACTCCGCCGTCCTGCTCGAAGTCGAGCTGCCACTTCACCCCGTTGACGGTGGAGACGTGCAGGGTGCGGGTGCCGGGCAGCTTCTGGCTGATGCCGATGGAGCTGGCGCTGAAGCTGCCGGGCAGCCAGCCCACCGCGTTGACCATGCCGGTCTTGCCGGCCGCCGAGGCGCCCATGCCGACCTTGACCGTGGCCAGTTCGCTCGCCTTGTAGTGCTTGGTGAGGCCGGTGGCGAACTGCTTGACCTTGCCGCCCGCGGCGGTGTCGTACTGCTCGGTGGCACCCTTCGACCAGTGCCCGTCGAACTGCTGGCTGAGCGAGCCGTCGGTGATCTGCGGGCCGACGTGGGCGGTGTTGAAGCCCTCGTACGACTCCAGGAACCATCCGAAGCCGGCGCCGCCGTCGGGCGTCTCGACCTGGAAGTTCGGCGAGGCGAACTCCGACTTGGCCGCGGTGTCCGGCACGGTGATGTCGATCGGCTTGGCCTTGCGCGCGTCCAGCGTCACCGAGAGGTTCTTGGTGACGTTGAGCTTCGGCTGGACCATCCAGTCGATGCCCTTCTTGGCGTCGTCCGGGTCCACGAAGGCCGTGGACTGCAGGACGTACAGGCCCTTGGGCACGCGGACGGTGACGGTGCCGTCCTCCTCGTACGGCGTGAACCACTTGCCGTTGCCGAGGCCGGAGATACCGGTCAGGTCGGTCGAGTAGTTCTTGGTCGCACCGCCGTCCCGGCCGAGGACCTTCAGGCTGACGTCGTACGACTCCACCTCGCGGTTGACGGCCGCGGCCGTGCGCACGGTCTGGCCGCCGCCGGTCGCCGTCACGTACGCGGAGTAGGCGCCGTCGAGCGTGCCGCCCAGCTTGGTGTTCACGGTGACGTCGACGGAGGCGCTGCCGCCCGCCGGGACCGTCACGGTGGTGGCGCCCAGCTTGAAGAAGCCGGCCGGCGCGGCCTGGCCCTTCGGGTTGGTCGCCGTCGACGTCAGCTTCAGCGTGACGTCACTCGTGCCGAGGTTGCGGTACGTCAGCGGCTTGGTGTCCGGCTTGTCGTCGGTGTGCGGCCACTGCTGGGTGCCGAAGCTCACCGAGACCGGCTCGGCGATCACGGTCTGCTTGATGGCCTTGTCGACCTGGATCCGGCCCGCACCCTGCTGGAACGGGTTGTACTTGCCACCCTTGGTGGAGCCCGTGAGGGCGCCCTTCAGTTCGGCGTAGCCCCAGTCCGGGTGCTCCTGCTTGAGGATCGCCGCCGCGCCCGCGACATGCGGGGTCGCCATCGACGTACCGGAGATGGTGAGGTAGCCGGCCGGCTTCTCGCCGACCTCCTTGGCGATGAGGCTGCCGGGGGCCGCGGCGGCGGTGATGTCGACGCCGGGGGCGGTCACGTCGGGCTTGATCTGCCCGTCGAGACCGGGGCCGCGGCTGGAGAAGGACGCGAGGAGGTCCTTGTCGTCGACCGCGCCGACGGTCAGCGCGGCGGCCGCGGAGCCCGGGGAGCCGATGGTCTGGTCGCCGAAGTCGCCCTCGTTGCCGGCGGCGATGGCGAACAGGATGCCCTTGGTCTCCGAGAGCTTGTTGACCTCGGCTTCCAGCGGGTCGATCGCCGGGGTGTCGCCGCCGCCCAGACTGAGGTTGACGACGTCGGCGCCCTGCTCGGCCGCCCACTCCATGCCGGCGAGGATGCCGGAGTCGTCGCCGAAGCCGTCGTCGCTCAGCACCTTGCCGTTGAGCAGCTTCGCGCCCGGGGCCACGCCCTTGTACTTGCCGTTCGACTTCGCGCCGGTGCCGGCCGCGATCGAGGCGACGTGGGTGCCGTGGCCGAACTTGTCGGTGGCGTCGGCCGAGGTGGAGAAGTTCTTCTCCGCGACCACCTGGTCCTTGAGGTCCGGGTGGGTGGCGTCGATGCCGGTGTCCAGGACGGCGATCTTGACGCCCTTGCCGTCGTAGCCGGCGGCCCAGGCGGTCGGGGCGCCGATCTGCGGCACGGACTTGTCGAGGCTGGCCTTGCGGACGCCGTCGAGCCAGACGTGGGCGATGCCGGAGGCGGTCTTGTCGCCGTTGGTCACCGCGTCCCACAGCTCGGGGGCGTCGTCCTGCGGTGTCTGCACCGCGTCGGCGTTCAGGGACTTCAGGGCGCGGCGCAGGGTGCCCGCGTCCCGGACGTCCTCCTTGGCGGCGGCCGCCGTGCCCTGGTAGCCGACGATCACCTTCAGTCCCTTGCTCTGGGACTCGCGGGTGGCGGACTTGTTGAGCTCGGTGACGTCGAACAGGCGCTGGTCGAGCTTGCCGCTCGAGACCAGGCGGGTGACGTCGGCCGGGAGCACGTAGGTGTGCCCCTCGGCCGTGCGGAGCTGGACGGGTATGTGCTCGCGGCCCTTCGCGGGCTCCAGGCCCACGACCCGGCCCTTGGCGTCCACGACGACCCGGTCGCCGGTGATCAGGGTGATGCGGTGCTTCGCGGTGAGCGCGGCCTTGGTCGTGGCCTTGCTCGTGGACTTGGCCTGCTCGGCCTGCTGCGCGTCGGCGGAGGCCGGGCTGGTCATGCCCGCCGCCAGGGCCACGGCCGCCGCGGTGGCGATCGTGGCCGCGCATGCCTTCTTCACTTGTCTGCGCAAGATTCCCCCTTGCTGAAGATGCCAGGGGGCGGTCCGCACGCGTCACCACGTGCACCCCCCGGTGCTCGCAGTATGCCGAGGGGTGATCACGGCGTTCAATAGACAAGTCCTGTACGGCAAAGTCTGTTACAAGACCGCCGGGTTCAGGGGGAGTTCAGGATGCGGCGTTCTCCTTCACGGTGAGCTTGCCCTTGCGGATGGTGGCCACGCGCGGGGCCTTCTTCGCGATGGACGAGTCGTGGGTGACCATGATGAAGGTCAACCCCAGCTCCTTCCACATGCGTTCGAGGACGTCCATGATCTCGTCGCGCATCGACTCATCCAGGTTGCCGGTGGGTTCGTCGGCGAGGAGGACCTTCGGCTGCTTGACGAGGGCGCGGGCGATGGCGACGCGCTGCTGCTGGCCGCCGGACATCTCGGAGGGGAGGTGGGAGAGGCGTTCGCCGAGGCCGACGGATGTGAGCGCCTCGGCCGCGCGCTCCCTTCTCTCCTTCACCTTCACACCGAGGGGTACGAGAGCGGTCTCCACGTTCTCCTGGGCGGTGAGGGTGGGGATCAGGTTGAAGGACTGGAAGACGAAGCCGATGTTCTCGCTGCGGACCTTGGTGAGCCGGGCCTCGGAGAGCTTGGCCAGGTCGGTGCCGTCCAGCACGATCTCGCCCTCACTGGGCTTGTCCAGACCGCCGAGCATCTGGAGCAGGGTGGACTTGCCGCCGCCGGTGGGGCCCTGGATGACGAGCCGGTCCCCGTCGGCGATGGTGAGATCGACCCCGTCGAGGGCGTGGACGGTGTCCTTGCCTCGGGTGTAGCGCTTGGTGACGCTTCTGAGTTCGTACATGGTGAGCTCCTGGGTTTGGATCGTCTTCGGCCGCGGGCCGGTGGGGGCTGGTCGCGCAGTTCCCCGCGCCCCTTTAGGTGACTTAGCTGCGGGCAGTCGTGCCGCTGGGGCGGCACGGGTGGGCGCAGCGGCACCCGCCAAGCGGCGGCGAGCGACACCCACCCCCGACCAGCCGCAGCGGACAGTGCTACTCGACTCGCCTCAACGCATCCGCAGGCCGCAGTCGGGACGCGCGCCAACCGCCGAAGGCACCGGCGATCAACCCACCGGCCACCGCCAGCCCCACCGCGATCCCCACCGTCGTCACGCTCACCGGTGCCGTCAGGGCGACGTCCAGCGTCTTCGCGGCCGCCCTGCCGGGACCGCCGAAGCCGCCCCCGCCGCCGGGACCACCCGCACCGCCGCCTCCGCCGCCGCCCAACTGGGCTTGCAGCGTGGGGCTGATCGCCGTCACGACGTACGCCCCCGCGAGGCCCAGCGCGATCCCCAGCGCCCCGCCCAGCAGCCCGTTGACCATCGCCTCGCCGACCACCTGCCGGGTCACCCGCCCCGACTTCCAGCCGAGCGCCTTCAGCGTGCCGAACTCGCGGACCCGGCGCGAGACCGCCGAGGAGGTCAGCAGACCGGCCACCAGGAAGGCCGCGACGAGCACCGCGATGGACAGCCACTTGCCGACGTTCGTCGCGAGCGAGGACGCCGTCGACAGCGACCCCGACACGGTGTCCGCGAGATCCGCCGAGGTCGTCACCGTCGTACCGGAGACGTTCTTCTGGATCGCCGACTTGACGGAGCCGATCTTCTGCGAGTCGGTCGCCTTGACGTAGATCGTGGTGACCTTGTTCTTCGAGTCGCTGAGGGTCTGCGCCTGGGCGAGCGGGATGTACAGGTTGGCCGCCGAGTCCCCGCTGTCCGCGGTGGCGACGCCGATCACCGAGAACTTCACGCTCTTGATGGTGACGGTGGAGCCGACCTTGAGCTTCTTCTCCTTGGCGTACGCCGAGTCGACGACGGCCACCTTGGCGTTCGTCTCGGTCGTCTTGAACGTACGACCGCTGGTGATCTTCGACGAGGTCAGCGGGCCGAGGGCCGGCTTGCTGACGTCCGTGCCGTAGACCGAGTAGTTGTTGACGTCGAAGTTGGCGCCACCGCCCCGCACTTCACCCTGCGGCTGCCCGGAACTCCCGCCGTTCCGGCCGAAGCCGCCCCCTTCGTTGCCCCCGTTGCCGTTCTGCTGGAACTGGCCGCGGGTGAACTGCCCGTCGATCTTGATGACTTGGAGGCTCAGCCCGCCCACGGCCTCGGAGACGCCGCTCTGGTCGCCGACCTTGGCGACCGTGGAGGTGGCCAGGGTCTGGAAGCCCTGCACCATGACCCGGTCGCTGGACTGGGTCGTGTCGGACCCGTTGTCCTGCGCGTCGAACTGGAAGCGCGGCCGGTCCGACGAACTGGCCTGCGGCTGGGCGGCCTTGGTGACCGTCATGTCGGTGCCCAGCCCATAGAGCGACTGGAGGACCTTGTCCTGGGCCTTCCCCATGCCGGACGACACGGAACTGACCACGATGACCAGCGCGATCCCGAGCGCGAGCCCGGAGGCGACGACGAGGGCCGCCTTTCTGCGGCGGCGCAGTTCGCGCCTCAGGTAGGTGAAGAACATGGCCGCAAGCTAGGTACGGCGCGTGATGACTGGATAAGCCCTAAATAAGAGATGCATGAGAAGACTGTGCAAGACCCCGGAAACACCGATGCCGCCCCTGGGGGCGGCATCGGAAAGCTGTGACCTTCCGGTGGATCAGACCGCCGAACCGGCCTTCCAGTCCGCCCAGCTGAGGTTCCAGCCGTTGAGGCCGTTGTCCGGCGCGACCGTCTTGTCGCCGGTGTTCTTGACGACCACCACGTCACCGACGATGGAGTTGGTGTAGAACCAGTAGCCCGGCGTGCTGCTGTCGTTGGCGCCCTTGGTGTCGGACAGGCCCACACAGCCGTGGCTGGTGTTCACGCTGCCGAAGATGGACTTGGCGCCCCAGTAGTTGCCGTGCACGAAGGTGCCGGAGTTGGTGAGCCGGATGGCGTGCGGCACGTCCTTGATGTCGTACTCGGCCTTGCCGTCGTCGTCGGTGAAGCCGACGGTCGTGCCGTTCATCCGCGTCTCTTTGAACTTCTCCGACATGACCATGATGCCTTCGTAGGTCTTGTTGTCAGGAGCGCCGGCCGAGATCGGGATGGTCTTGACCGTCTTGCCGTCCTGCGTGACCTTCATCTGCTTGGTCTTCGCGTCGACGTAACTGATCTGGTTGCGGCCGATCTTGAAGCTGACCGTCTTCTGCTGGACGCCGTAGACCCCGTCGGCGCCCTCGACGCCGTCGAGCGCGAGCTTCAGCGTGACGGTCGAGCCCTCCTGCCAGTAGTCGTCCGGCCGGAAGTCGATGCGGTTGGCGCCGAACCAGTGGCCGACGACCTCCTGGCCGCTGCTGGAGGTGACGGTGATGCCCTTCTGGACGTCCGCCTTGTCGGTGATCGCCTTGTCGAAGTTGATCGAGACGGGCATACCCACGCCGACCGTGGTGCCGTTGTCCGGGGTGAACGTGCCTATGAAGCTGTTGGACGGGGAGACCGTGGTGAACGAGGCGTTCTCGTGGGCGACGCGGCCCTCGGAGTCCTTGGCCTCGGCGGCGACCTTGTAGGAGGTCGAGCGCTCCAGCTGGGCGTCCGGCTTCCAGCTGGTCTTGTCGGCGGAGAGCGCGCCCGCGACCGCGGTGCCGTCGGCGGTGGTCACCTCGACGTCCGTGAGCGTGCCCTTGCTGACGGTCACGATGCCGGAGTTGTTGATGGAGGCGTTGTCCGAGCCGTCCTTGGGCGTGATCTTGATGTCGGCCACGGAGGCCTTCTTGGCCGCCGCCTCGTCGGCCTTGGCCTGCGAGGTGTCTCCGCCGTTCGACGAGGTGTCGCCACCGTCGCTCGAACACGCCGAGAGCATCATCACCCCGCCGAGCAGAGCGGACGCGACCGCGAGGCCCCTGCGCCGCTTACTGACCGTCATCACACGCTTCTCCATCGTTGCCGGAACCCCTGGAGACCTCACGAAGTCTCCATCAATGAAACATCAGACGCCGCAGACGATTCCTCCCGTTCCCCATCCTTCACATGTGTGGGGCACGCCACGCCCGCCGGGACGCGGGTGCCCCCAGGTACCGAGCGGTCTCAGCCCGCGGCCTCTTCGTCCTCGTCCTCCTCGACATCATCCTGGTCGAGGTCCCAGTCGGGCGAATCCGGGTCGTAGTCGATCTCCTCACTGCTCCAGGACGCCTGGGCCAGTTCGACCCCCGGAACGTCTCCGACCAGGTCAAAGGGGTCGACGAGATAGGCGAGCGCCTCTGCCGTGTCTTCCGTCACAGCGCCCTCGGCATGGGCCCGCTCGTCGTCCGGCATGTCCGTTTCCTCCGCGATCCGCGCGAGCGCGGCGCCGGTCACGGCCTCCGCGTCGTCGATCTCGACGACGAGCTCCACGCGAAGCCGTACAAAACGTGATGTCTCTGCAGTACTCATGGCGGGAGCGTACGGCCCTTGCTCCACACGACTTTCCCGCGACCCGCGCCTTTCATTAGCATCGGCCCACACGGCCAATTCGCCAGCGCCACAAGGGGATCGATATTCCGTGCCATCCGCTCGCCGTCCGCTGCTGACCGCCACCGCCGCGGGGACGCTCCTGTGCGCCCTGTGGTTCGTCCCGTCCGCGGGTGCGTCCCAGGACAGCCCGGCGAGAACGGACCCCTCGGCGACCCCGTCACCCCAGGTCACAGCCCAGGCGCGAGCCGCGACGACTACCACTCGGTCGACCGGCGACGACACCCGGCTCGCCGACACCGGAAGCTTCGACACCACGCCGTACGTCATCGGCGGGAGCCTGTCCCTCGCCCTGGGCGCGGGCTTCGTCGTCTACTCGGTGCGCCGCGAACGCCTGGAGTTTTAAACCTGCTTGACGTTTTCTTGGCCTAAGCTTCATAGTCCGCACATGAAGAGATCATCGAGGGCGCGCATAGGCGCCACGGCGACCGTGAGCGTGCTGTCGCTCGCCCTCATCACGGGATGCGGCGGGGGTTCCGACGAGGACTCCGAGGACACCAAGGAGTCCACGGGAGCGTCGGCTTCGACGGGTACGGCCACCAAGGCTCTCAGCGCGGCCGAGCTGAAGAAGAAGCTGCTGACGCCGAGCGACGTCCCGGGCTACGAGACGAGCGGCACCGCCGACACCCTGCCGAAGGCCAAGAGCGAGGTGAAGTCCGCCAAGACCGAGTGCGCGCCGATCGCCTACGCGATGGCCGGCCTCCCGCCGGGCGACACCGACGCCACCGCGAGCACGCTCCTCACCAAGAGCGACACGTCCGCGAGCCCGTCCCCCGGCGCGGACATCACCTTCAACATCGAGATGACCGTGGTGGGCCTCTCCTCCTACGAGGGCGACGGCGCCGCGAAGACCCTCAAGGCGGTCTCCGACGCCGTCGCGGCCTGCGGGTCCGGCTTCGGCGCCACGCTAGAGGGCGAGAGCCAGAAGATCACCAAGGTCACCGCCGGAAAGTCCGCCGCCAAGGGCGACGAGTCCGTCGCGTTCACGGTGGACGCCGACGCGGAAGGCGAGAAGGCCACCTTCAACGTGGAGGTGGTCCGCGTAGGCGCGACGGTGGCCACCTTCTACACGGTGGACTTCGCAGCCCTGGGCTCCGGCAAGGCCGCCGCGGTACCGACGGCCCTGCTGGACGCCCAGACGGCGAAGCTCAAGTAGCCCTACGGCCGGCCGGCGGGAGGGATTGGTGCGGATGTCCCGGCGAAATGCCCTAAATATCGCATACGGCCGGGACTCCGGCGATCTCGAAGCCGATGCCCTGTGCGCCGCCGGTGATCACCGCGTTGCGGCCGTCCAGCAGTCCCATGTCAGCCCGCCCTGGCTCG
>NZ_JBEYVC010000231.1:0-15482 GCF_040643855.1 Streptomyces sp. NPDC047072
GGTCGGCCAGCGCCCCGCCTGGGCGGTGGGGTGGCGCCGCCTCGTGCTCCCGCGCCGTGTGCGGGCTGGTCAGCCTGGACGGGGCCGGACTGACGCGTGGGGCCTAGCGGGGCCGGCGAGTCAGGGCGCGGGCGACGGCCTGGGCGTGCTCGCGCAGCGGCAGGTCTTGCGTGTCCCAGGTGGCAGCCACGTAGTTGAGGAGTTCGGCCGTCGCGCGTTCCGCGTCGCTCGGGTCGCTGACGATGAGCCGGTCGGCGGCGTAGGCGACATCGGCGGCCGGGGTGGAGTGCTCTTGGTCGTCGACGGGGCGGTAGCCGGCGGTCAGCGTGAGGGTGTACTCGTTGCCGGTGCGGGTGAGCGCGGTGATGGTGTTGAGGTTGAGCGGCCCGAAGGACGGCTGTTCGAGGGCGGCACGGATGAAGTGCCGGTGGTTGCCGATCGCGGCGACCACGGCGTCCCAGGCATAGGCCACCCGCTCTCCGTCGGGGTCCGGCTCCACGGTGGCAAGGGACAGCTCGAAGCCGGTGCCGTCGGCGTCGCGGAACCAGACCGTCTCGTCGCCGGGCGCGACCGGGGCGACGAAGGTGATGTGCGGGCTGGAGCGCAGCGCGTCGGCGATGCGGACAGCATCGTGGTCGGCGTCGAGCAGGGGGCTCTTGTCGCGGTCGATGGGCGGGAGTTCAGTGGTCACGCTGTCGCTCCTGGTCTGGTGGTCGGTCAGCGAGGCGGCGGCCGGGGCCGGCGGGACGGTGGGAACGGGCATGGGGGACGTCGTGTCTACGTCGACCGTGCAGCCGGACCCGAAACCGCGGCGCTGGGGGCGGTAGCCGAAGGACGTGAGGATCGAGTCGAGGGCTCGTTGCATCGCCGTGGTGGCGGTCTCGTAGCGCCGGGTCGTATCGGCGAACAGGTCGTCGGGGTGGTCCGTGCTGTCGAGATCCGCGCTGTCGAGCCGCTCGTGGGTGAACCAGTCGACGTGCACCTCCTGGTCGAGGAGGTAGACGGCGAAGCCGCCCGCGCCTCCGTCGGCCCGCTGCGTGAGCCCGGCGCTCTCCAGGTCGAACTGCACCCGCTGCGCGAGCTCTTCCAGTGCGGTCACTGCTTCAGTTCCTCTTCCCAGTCAATGAAGTCGGAGGCTTCTTCCTCCTGACGCTGGTATTCGTCCGATGCCTCACGGTTCGCCTCACGTTCCGCGTTGTTCTTCGGGTTCGGGAACGGGTAATCGATGCTCGCCATTCGTGTTTCTGATCCTGTCAGTAATCGACGTCGATGTAGTCGATATCCGTGAATTCGACTTGGAGCTGGTCGGCACGGTAGCCGTTGTCCTTGAAGTAGACCTCCTGGAAGCCTTCGGCGATCACCTCGTTCGGTGACTCGGTGCTACGGCCCTGCTGGGCGTCGAACAGGCGACGGGCGTAGGAGGCGGGCAGACGGACGGTGAGGCGGCGGAAGCGGCCGTCGTCGGTGGTACCGCCGGCCGCGTCGTAGCCGAACCGCGCCCGGGTCTCCACGGTGATCCCGCCCGTGGAGGCGGCACGCTTCTGCCGCCGGGCACGCACTCCTGGCTGCCAGCGGGCGCGTACCGCGGTGTCGATCCGGTCCGTGATCGCCTTCGGGGGGTGCTTGCGCTCGCCCTTGCGGTAGCGCTCCACGGACCGCTGGCTGATGCCGAGCTCCGTCGCCACGGCCTTGGTCGTCTTGAGCTGCTTGACCAGGAAGTTGATGCGCCCCTGGAGGGTCTTGGGCGGGTCGCGAGTGAACTTCTCCCAGCTGGCGCGCTCCACGGCCTCGCCGATCAGCGCGTCGTCGCGGGCCGCGTTCGTGGGACGGATCCGGCGTGCCATGTCAGTTCCCTTCGCAGCAGGTCAGGTTGGTGGTCACGGCCTACTCGCCGTCGTCCAGGACGGCGTCGCCGCCCTTGACGTGGCGGGCCGGGTTGAGGCCCTTCTCCATCAGGTCGACCGCCCACAGCATCGACTGGACGCCCTCCAGCTTCGCCAGGCCCGGCGTGGGCCCGAGGCGGAAGGCGCCGGGGATCGGCTTGCCGGACTCCGCATACGGCAGGAAGTCCAGCGGGCTCGGGCTGGGCGCGGGGTAGACGACACAGTCGGACAGCACGGCCAGCGGGTACAGGCCCGTCAGCTTGGCCATGTTCGACAGCTTGCGGTGCATGTTGACCCGGGCCTTGGAGATGACGGCGGCGCGGATGTCGGGGCGCCAGGTCGGCCGCATCATGCCCGGCCAGGGGTCGCCGTCCTGGTAGTCCTTGCCCTGCGGGTTCTCGAACAGCTTCCCGATGCCGCCCTTCACCGTCGCCTTGATCGCGGACAGCACCGCCGCCATCGCGGGGTCGGTGTCCTTGTGCCGCTCCATCGCCGCCAGGAACTCCCGGTCGTCCAGGTCCTTGGTGACGCCGAGGTCGGCGAGGGTGTCGACGTAAGCGGTCTTGAGGCGGTCGTGCCACGGGTCCAGGTACGCGCCGGTCTCGCGGCGCAGGTACGCCTCGATCGGCTCCACGTTGTAGCCGAGCTCCTGGGCGTAGGCGACGGTGTGCGTCTGGTACCAGGCCGGGCCCGTCGGACGGGTGCCTTCCGGGGTGAACGGGCTGGGCAGACGCGGGTCCAGCTCGATGTGGGACAGGTCGACCAGCCAGCTCCCGGGGATCTTCGGGTTGAACTTCGGGGCGTGGAAGTGGTCGGGGGCGCTGAGGCCGACAACCAGGCGGGCCGCAGCCGCGAGGAAGGCGGTGTTGAGGTCGAGGCCGACCGCGTACGGCAGCTGGCACTCCTCATCGGTGAGCAGGTCCACCGGCCGCACCCACTGGTACGCCTCCTCATGAAGGAAGCCGCCCTTCCAGCCGGAGTGGAAGATCGCGGGGTGCTCGGGCTGGCCCTCCGGCGGCGCCGGGTCCATCGCCTCCGTGCCCAGCGCGCCGGGGTTGGGGCCGGACACCCAGTTGCCGGTCTCCTCATCGCGCACCGGCCGCGTCGGCGGGCGCAGCGCGGTCATCAACTCCAGCCCGGACACGGCCGTCGACCCGCGCGGGGTGATGACCCGCTGGGCATACACACCCAGGACGCGCGCGACGTCGGCCGGTTCCATCTCCGCGACGCCGGGCCAGGCCCTAGAGTCGAGCGCGTCCCACGGCAGGATCGCCAGCTGCACGCACTGCCGGTCACGGCCCTGCGCCTTGCGGTAGACCCTCGCCCACGGGCCGAAGCCTCGCTTGGTGAGCTGCCAGCGCGCCTTCAGTACCTGCTTGACGACCGGGTGGTCCTCTTCCAGGCGCAGACCCCGGCGGTCCTCCAGGCGCTCCGGCAGCCCGAGCTTCACAGCGGCGGCCGCCGTGATGACGATCAGCGGGTCGGCGTCCTTGCCGTGACGGTTGAGCTTGGGCGCACCGAGGCCGGACTCGCGCAGCGTCCACTCCACCAGCTCCACAACCGTGCGAGCGGGGCAGTCGAGCACGAGGCCGTCGACGCCGTACGCGGAGCCGTCACCGTCCAGCACCGCGAGCGGACCGTGCGGGAACCGCGGGTCGACGGCGGGCTTCGCGGCCTTCTTCCCAGCCG
The DNA here is from genome assembly GCF_040643855.1 of Streptomyces sp. NPDC047072. Classification (NCBI taxonomy): domain Bacteria; kingdom Bacillati; phylum Actinomycetota; class Actinomycetes; order Kitasatosporales; family Streptomycetaceae; genus Streptomyces; species Streptomyces sp. NPDC047072. Next base: position 3,573 of record NZ_JBEYVC010000231.1, read on the forward strand.
GGCGGCGCGACGACGTCGCCGGGCGCGCGGCCGGACGCTCCGGCGCGGCCGCGACGGCGGGCGCCTGGACCGGGGCCGGGTCCGTCTCTACCTCGGGTGTCTCGGGCGCGGCCGGGCCGGTGAACGTCTCGGGAACCGGCTCCGGCCGGGGCGCGGCAGCCGGGGCGGGCGCGGCGGGAGCTCCGTGGGCGGGGTACTTCGCCGCCCATCCGTTCAGCAGCCGCTGGTAGGCCTCCAGGCGCGGCGGCTTGGGCTCACTCCTGCCGTTCTCCCAGTTCTTGACCGTCTGCGTCGACGTCTTCAGCGCGACCGCAAGGCGGGCCTGGGTGATGCCGGCGGCCTCACGGAGTCGGGCGCGCTCCGCCGGGGGCGGGAGCTGCGGGTCCTCCTCCAGCAGTGCGTCGACCGACGCGAACAGCTCTTCCTCAGTTGCCATTTGATATCTACCTCCATCATGAACACTAGCACCCTTACCCCCTACATTTAACCCGTTTCTTTAACTCGATCGGATATTGTTTTGGGTAGAGAGATGACGTTTTGAGCGTGTATGGCGGTCAGGCTCGAATGTGACGGCCTGCGACGGCGACGAAGGCGTTGTGCGCGTCCCTGGCGAGGCCTGCGCGCCGGTCCCGGTCGGCACGGTCGGGGGCGTCGTGCAGGTTGAAGGTGACGTCGACGATGCGGGTGGCGAGCTCCAGGACGCGCGGGTCGTCGGTGAGCAGCTGGAGCTCGGTCAGGGCCTCGCCCACGACGGTGCGCGCCTCCAGCGCGGCCACCTTCGCGGCTGCCTGCTCCGCCCCGGAAGCGCCGGCCTCCCGCAGGACGGAGCGTTCGTTCTGCAGGCGCCGCATCGCGGCGAGCCGGGTGAGAAAGCGGACGCACGCCGTACGCAGTTCCGCGCGCTGCTGTGCCTGCTGGACGCCCTGGTCCCGGCGTACGGTGGACCGCTCCTGCAGACGGAAGCCGACCAGGATCCCCAGCACGCCGATGACGCCGGTGATGGCAGATGAGGCCAGTTCCATCCTCATGTCTCCTTGATCCGTGGCGAGTTGGACGGCGGAACGGCGAACCCCCGGCGCGCGGCCGGGGGTTCAGGGCAGGGCTACCAGGAGCTCGGGGCGTACTTCTCGATCAGGCCCATCAGCCAGTCGGGGACGTTGTTGTAGGGAGCGGGGGTGGTGCTCCACAGATGGATGCTGCAGGAGTCCATGTCGACAACGCCGTTCGCCAGGACCCGGTAGCCGGAGACGTTGGCGTCCCAGGTGTACTCGCTCGTGCCGGTCTCGCGGCGGTAGGTGATCCACACCCCGTAGGGGGCGAGGATCAGGTCGAAGTCGTTGCTCAGGTGCGGCGTGTCCGCGAGGCGCAGGATCTCGATGTGCTGCTGCGCAAGCGGCTCGACGGTCATCGTCACGGAGGCCTTGGCGGTCTTGGACATGATCTCTCTCCACTTCGGAGGCGGGAAGTGCCTGGGTGGTGCGGTGCACGGCCCCGATGGGCCGGGCGGGACGGGTCAGGCCAGCAGCAGGTCGTCGTCGCTGAACGGCATCGTGAAGTCGTCGTCGGGGTGGGTGCCGACGTGGTCAGGGCCGCTGCCGACGCCGCTCATGTTGTGGGTGCCCCGCTTGTTCAGGCGGCGGGTGCAGGTGTAGCCGTCCCGGCTCATCAGCCCGCACTGGTTCTCCGGTGCGAGCGGGTTCCGGAACGGCGACTTCGGGCGGGTGTAGACGATGCCGGCGTCGGCGAGGGCCTGGACGTACTCGCCGACCGCGTCGGCGAACAGCTCGCTGGCGCGCTCCTGCTCGATGTCGGTGAGGACGGCGGTGCCGGGCCCGGAGCAGGTCTCGTTGCGGGCGTCTCGGATGCCGGTGGTGCTGGACGCGTAGCGGTCGATGCAGACGGTCGCACCGCAGTCGGTGCAGGTGCCCTCGAAGACGAGGGCGTGGTCCTTCGACTCGCGCGGCAGGCGCTTCCAGGTGAGGGTGTGACCGTTCGCGCCGACCACCTCGTTCATGTGCTGCTTGCCGAGGGTCCACCACTGCTGCGCCATGAGTCCTCCCTAATCCTGGGTGGTTAACCACCTTCAATGTGACACACCCTTGACGGGTGGTCAACCACCCGTGGAAGATTCCTGCATGGCCAATCAGCACAAGGAGAAACTGCGCGGGGTCCGCGGCGTCGACGACCAGTTGTGGCAGGACTTCGAGGCCGCCACCGCGCGCAAGAACACCGACCGCTCCGCCGAACTGCGCCGCTACATCGAGTGGTACGTCGGCAGACCCGACACCGGCTTCCCCGAGCGCCCCGAGCCGCCCGCCGCACATGTCGGCCAGTTCGAGGAGGACAGGTAGCCATGGCGGAGCAAGACGAGAACGACTGGCTGCCTCCGGGCGCCACACCGGTGCTGCCTCCGAACGCGCCCCCGGGCACCGTGCGGGTGGCCACCGGCTCTCTGGCCCGGTTCGTGAACGCCGAGGAGGCCCGCGACTTCGGCATCTCTACCGAGCGGTCCTGCCTGGTGATCGAGCAGGTCTTCTACGACGCCGAAGACGACGTCCTTCAGCACACGGTGACCGTCAACTACAGCGGCCACCCCCACGAGATCAGGTACCAGCCCACGCCCGACGACCTCGCACAACGCGAGTAGCCGGCCCCGGTCGGCTTGCTGTGCGGTCAGATGTCAGCCCATCGCTCCTGGGCGGTGATCCATTCCCGGCGGGCATAGGCGCGAACGGCGTCCCGCTCGGCATCGGTGCAGCCGTTCTCCAGGGCTGGCGGAATGTCGCCGGTGGTGCTGGTCCCGTGCTGGTGGTCGTGACTTGCCAGTTCGCCGGCGACGTCGGAGGCGTCGGTGCGCAGCTCGACAGCCTTCGGCACCGGGTTGGAGTCCTCCTGGTAAGGGCGCGGCAGGTAGCTGCCGTGTCCGTGGCACAGGGCGAGCGCGTCCAGGACGGCGGCGGTCTCCAGCAGGTCGTCCCGGCACTCCCGGGTCAGGTCGCTGACCTGGAAGTCGACGAGGTCCTGGCGACCGGCGGCGTGCACGGTTGCCAGGTGCTGGCGGTCCATGATGTTGGAGTACAGCAGCACCGGGATGAGTTCGCCGATACGGACCAGGTGCTTGCCGTACGCGGCCTGAGCCGCCCGGCTGGTCGACCAGCCCGGCCACGGCTCATCCGGGGAAGCTCGGTGTGCGCTCATATCGCGGGAAGTTACCCACCTCTCAGCAGCGGCGAAGCCGGAACCGGCCATCCCGGTCCCGGCCTGCCCGGCTACTCCTTCAAACACCCGGCTCACGCCGTGGTCCGGAGTTCAGGCGGCTGCGCACCGGCAGCCGCGGCCGCCGTACCGGACTGCCGGGCAGCGCGGTCCTTTCGCGCCCTGCGCAGGGCCGCGATCCGGGTCTCTTCTGCGTCGCGGCGGCGCTGAGCGCGGGCCGCCTCCATCGAGGCCGACGCCTCGTCAGGGTCGGGAAACGCACGGGCACTCAGTTCGCGCATCGCGCGGGTCTGCCGCTCGACTGCCTGAGCTATGTCCGGGTCAGCCAGGGAGGGCGGGGCGGCCTGTCCGTGGGCGGCGAGGGCGCGGTGGTAGCCGTCGCTGGCCAACTCCCGTGTCTTCACCGGGCCCTTGGGCGTCTCCGGGGCCTGGACGTCGTCCGGGGCGGGCACGGGCACGGAGCCCGGCGCGAGGATCCGCAGTCCGCGCACGACCGTACGGCCGGCCGACGCGTTGGCCGCCGCGATGATCCGGGCCTGTTCCAGCCGGACCTTCGTCGCCCACCCCGACGACTCCGGGCACACGGTGAGCCGGCCGGAGTCCGGGTCGTAGCCGACCGCGAACACGTGCCCGGCGAGCTCGGGGGCGATGGCCTCCCAGCGCTCGCGCAGCGTGGCACCGGCGGCCGGAAGCTCCCAGGCCCGCTCGGTCACCAGCGCGCCGATCGCCGTACCGAGCCCCATCGGCTCGCGCCCGTCACGCCTCACCACCACCGTCGTGCGCGGCTTCGGCATCGCCGTACGGGTGTTGCCGCCGTTCTTGCGGGCCGCCTCCCGCGCGGCCCGCAGCGCCACCCTCGCCAGGTCGACGCCCGACACCTCGCCGCCGCTCACGACCGCTCCCAGGTGCTGTAGCCGAGGGTCAGGTGCCCGAGGCGGGACAGGCGCTGCACGTCCGCGACGAAGGCCCTGGTGAACAGCCTCTGTGCGGAGTGCTCGCCGTACCGGTCGATGTGGTCGAACACGACCTGGTGGTCGCGGGCGGCGCGGGTACGCCAGTCCAGGACCTGCTCGCGGGTCAGGTCCTCGAGGACCAGGTCCCGGTCGACGTCGTCGGCCGGCGTCTGCGGTGCGGGCACGGCGGGCACCGGGCGCGGAGCGGGCAGCACGACCGGGGCCGGCGGCGCGGCCGGCTCATCGAGGGCGGGGCGCGCAGCCGCGGCTGCGGCACGGGCCTTGGCGGCGGCTGCCTGCTGGGCCCGGACCTGCTCCCACTCGTGCTCGCGGGCCCACGCCCGGGCGGTCACGGTCTCGTGCAGCTGCCGGTCGACCGCCGTACGGCGCTCCGTCTCGGAGGCGTAGGGCATCGCGTCGTCGACGGCGGCCGCGACCGCGTGCCGCTGGGCACGGCTGCTGGCCTGGCGGTCTTCGCACCGGGGGCAGTCCAGGCCGGAGTCGAGCAGCATGCGGTCGTCGCACAGCCGGTCGCCGCACTCCTGCCGCTGCGGCAGACCCTTGCCGATCAGCCAGCCCACCGGATCCTTGATCGGACCGCCAAGGCGCATCTGGTCGGCTAGGCGCCGGGCGAGCCGGTCGGCGAGGGCCTGCGGAGCGTCGGTCCGGCCGACGAACCCGCTCACCGTGACCAGCTCGGAGCGTGCGGCGGCTTCCACCATGCGGCGGGCGGCGGGACGCTCCAACCGCGCCCACACCAGCCGCACCGGCTCCAAGATCATCCGCAGGTCTTCCGCCGGCAGGACCGCCCTTCCCCGCTGCTGCCTGCCCTGACCCGCACCGTCCACGACCTGCACCGGCAGGCCTGCCACCGGCCCGCGGCCGCCCATCTTGCTGATCGACGACGGGGACTTTTTCGGCTGTTCCCCGCGCAGCGGGTCCGCGCCGTCGACCAGGCGCAGCCCGTCGACAGCATCGGCGTCCACGGCCTGGTCCTCGCGCTCGCACGCGCACCCCGGCAGATCACCGCACCCCTGACGGCCTTCGCCGGAAAACCCACCAGAGAGCGAGAGCGAAGAGACATCAGTACCCACAGCAGGGTGATCAGTGTGAAGGGCTGCCGTAACGTCGGGCTCTGCCACACCCGCCTCATCCGCCACCGGCACACCGCTGACCTGCGGTTCTTCGTCCGGCTCGAAGGGCTCAATATCCCCTGCCGCAACGTCGGGGTCTGAAAAATCGGGGTTCGGGGCGGTCGCACGGTCCTCCCGCCGGGCGACGGCGGCACCGCGCTTGCCGTGCGCGGCGGCGACCGCGGGCAGCATCAGCCGCGTACGGTGCGCGAGCTGCGACACCGTCTCCACCCGCACCCGCTGCACCAGGCCCCGGTCCTCCAGCCGCTCCAAGACCCGCTCCCCCGTCGACGCCTTGCAGCCCAGCAGCCGGGCCACCGTCGCCGCCGCACGGCCGCGCTTGGTGTCCACCGTCCCGCCGCACTGCCGCACCTGCCCGGTATCCCGCGCCTCGAGGACCAGCAGGAGCAGCGCCAGCCGGTCCGTCGCCGCCGCGCGACCCACACGCGAGCCGAGCAGCCCGGCCGGGGTCAACCTGCCGTCCTTGTGCGCCCAGCCCGGCGCCATCACGGCCTCCATCAGGCGCAGCAGCGTCGCGAACTCCTTCTTCTCCAGCGCCAGCGGGTGCCCGACCACGCCGTACGCGGCCCACACCGGCAGCACCTTGCACCACAGCCCGATGTCCTGGCCGAACTCGCCCTCCGCCGTCTCGATGTCGACCAGGCCGGAGCGACGCAGCGCCGGAACCACGTCGGACGCGACGTACGACGCCGACAGTCCCAGCCACCGACCCAGCTCCGGCGTACGGATCTCCACCACACCCGACTCCGACGGCGTCCGCGACGCCAGTACCAGCACGGCCAGGCGGACCGCGTCCGACATGCCCTCCAGCCCGTCGGCGTCCAGCAGCGCACGCGCCGCACCGCCCAGCCGGGCACGCGCGTCCTGACCCAGCGCCAGCGGATGCGACGGACCGCGCTTCGGCGCCGGGCCGGCCTGCGCGGGCACCGACCGCAGCCGACGGCCCGGAGCAGTATCGAAGGGGTTTTCGATCATGGCAGCGGCCGACGCCGCGACCGCGCTCACAGAGACCTCCCCCAGGTCAAACGGCACGCCGATCGGGCGTCATCCGTGTGACCCTGAGGGGGTGTGATGTATGTCACGTTCCCGCCAGGCGGGACGCGGCGGCCTGCGGAATTCACCGGAGACGTGGTGTCCCCCACCCCATGCCGGACCTGACAACCCGGCCTGACCTCGTGCACTATGGCGCTACCAACCTTCAAATAGGTCGACCCCGACCGCGACCGGGCCCTTGCCAGGACCCGACCTCGGCCGAACGGTCTATGCGGATGTAGGTGGTCCCCAACGGCCTGCCAAAGCCGAAGGAGCCCACCGGTTGGGTGCAGAAGCCCCCTGCCACTGGGAGCGACTGCGGTGGTGCTGGTCCTTGCGGACCGGTGGTACTGGCCGGCCCTCACGGACCGGGTAGTGCGACCCGCTTGCCAAAGCGGGGTTTTGCTAGGTGAAGAAATGGCTCGATGAGCCAGAGCCCGGAAGCCGGCGCCAAAACCGGAGACTGGGCGGCCGACCTGGACGGTGAGTCCGGTCGGCGAGACGGGCCGCGCGAGGCCACAGTGGATGCCACTCCACCTCACTGGCGCGCGCGGCCGGTGGCGCTACGTCACCCCGACCCCCTTGATCTCAAGACCGGTGTCGGCGGCATGCCCGAGCGCACGCCCGATGGCGTGATCGCGACTGGGAAACGGCGTAGCAGCGCGCGAAGTTCCGCGGACGCGGGTAACCTTCATCCCGCGATCACCTCCATTCCAGGTGTATCGCCCAACGAGGCTTCGCCCCGTTCGAGCGCCCCCGTGGACCATGCCCGGTCCTGGGGGCTCTCGCCGTTATCGATCAAGTCTCCCCACAGCCTAGCCCTAGATCCAGACAGATTTGCGGGACGAATTCGCGCAACGTCCGAGGTGCCCGGAATGCCGAGCCCGTCAGACGGGAAGGTCGCGGAAAGTTGCCCGCCCCGCGGGAGGGTCATCGGGCGCCTCGCAATTCGCGAAGGTGGACGACGAATTCCTGCGCCTCGGGGGCGTTGGCGTAGTGAGACTGGAGGGCCTGCCCGAGATCGGCGCTGACCATCGCTAGGGACGGCAACGACTTCCGGTCCCCTCCGAGGGCACGCTCGCCGTAGGCCAGCGCTGTGTCCAAGTCGCCCTCGCGTGCGGCGACCACACCGAGCGTGACGCGGGCCTCCGCGATCCGCATGGGCGACCGCTCCGTCCCATCGAAGTCCGTGCCCGCCCGAATGACCTCGTGCGCCAACTGTTCCGCGAGCCGGTTCTCGCCCGACTTCCTCAGCGCGTCCATGCGGTAGAAGTCGTACTTTCCGGGGTCCACCACGAAGTGGTTCTCAATGTTTTCCGGATAGGGCAAACGCTCCAAGACCTGTCGGCCCTGATCGAGGGCGACCTCCGTCTGTGAGCGGTCGCCCAATCGTGCCCACGCTTTTGCCTTCTGCGCGTACAGCTGCGCCGCGACGCTCTCATTCGGCGCCACCGCGATGCCGGCCTCCGCTGCCGCGATGACGCCGCGGTAGTCGCCACGCGTCAGCGCGAACCATGCCCTCATCTCGTGCGCCCACCCCTGCACGCTCACCTCCCCGGCCTCCTGCCCGAGCATCAGCGCGGCCTGCCGGGTGGCTTCGGCGTCACGGGGGTGACCGGAGTCGTACTCAACACAGCCGACCAGGAGCGACAGCTTCCCCGCGAGCGCGATGATTTCGCGGTGCTGAGCCAGACTGACCCGCTGGTGCTGCAAGCCGACGACACGGGCGAGCCACGCCTTGCCTTCCATGAGCAACTGGTCGGCGGGCATGTAGGCGTACTCGCAGCACAGCCGATCGGCCGTGATCCGCAGTGCGTCCAGCGTGGCAACGTCCACGTCGCTCGCCCTCAACCGGGCGATGATGTCCACGGTGTCCATGCCGCTGACCTGCAAGATCTCCGAGCGACCGTCGCGCCGACTGCGTTCGGGGAAGAAGGCGCCTGTGGTCGTACCGAAGACCGCCGCGATCAGGGACCGGTACTTCTGGGGTTGGGCTTCGGCGGCTTCCCACCTCTTCCACTGACGCAGCAGGTCCTGTTCGCTCACGGTTTGGTCCTCGGGGAGACGCACCATCAAGCGCCGAACCGCGTCAATCTGCGACCACCCGCGCGCCGCGCGCTCCTCAACCATCCGGCGTGCCCAGTCAGGACGTTCGTCAGCCATCGCCGATCCCTTTCCCCGTACGGTCCTTCGGCGCAGCCTGCGCTCCGACAGGGGGATGTCCGCAGAGCGGAAGGCGGCCCTTCTGCGGCCGAGCATGGCACGGCCCCTCGATCACGCGGAGGTGACAAGTGGTGGTGACATTTGGAATGTCACCACCACTTGTCACTTTCCGTAGCGGCATCACCCGAGCACGGTCATGGTCAAGAAGCGCTCGGTGATGCACGTGAGAGGTAGGGGTCAATGAGGGCCACCACTGGAAGGACGCGTACGGCGGAGTTCGGCCAGCAGGCTCTCGGGGCGGCCGTCATAGACGATGTGCGGCTCATCGGCGGTCGGTGCGTGGAATCGGCCGCCGAACCTCAGCAGGTCTTCCTCGCTGAACTCGATCGAATTCGGGTCGACCAGCGACTGGGCGTTGCGCTCCCGGATCCTCTCCCAGCGCACCTCGTGCGGCACGGGCAGGTAGACGAGAACGGGTACGCCGCCAGCTTCCATAGCAGTTGCCGCCCATTGCCCGCGTTCCTCTGGAGTCCAGAACCCGTGGTCGACCACGGTGTCGCGGCCAGATTGCAGGGACTCCTGGAGTTCCAGCGCGATGTCCTTGAGGACGGGCGCTTCCCGGACGCGGAACTCACCGCGCGGGAAGTCACGGCCGTAGTGGCCGTAGCGACGGAACATCTCCTCATCCGGGCAGAGGCGCAGGAAGCCAACCTGCTCGAGGGCTCGGGCGAGGGTTGTTTTGCCAGCGCCCGGCATCGCGGACATGAGGATGGCGCGAGGCGCTGGCCCCGGACGGCCGGCGAGGGCTGCGGAGATACGGCGGATCTCGAATCGTCCTTCCAGGGTCAGGGTGTCGGCAGCCTCGGCTCGGAGAAGGTGACCGAGGCGGCTCTCAAGGCTGTAGACGTCGTCGTCCAGGAGAACCGCGTCGCTGATGGTCACCGCTCCTCCTCCGAGGTGAAGCGGCGTGTACGGCCCGGGGCGCCAAGGTCGACCCCGTACTCCAGCACCTCGCCATCGGCGTCCAGGAATCTCACGGTCAGCACCAGAATCGCCGCGACCGTACCGGGCTCCAGCTCCAGGAGCTCAAGGTCCTGGGCGGTGGCGATGCGAGCGCCTTCCTCATGCGCGCGCCGTGCCACCTGCCGACCGGTGGCGCGAGCAATCAGGTCCAGGGACAGCCCGCCCTTGAGGCGCACGCTCTCCGCCAACTCGGGCAGTACGGAAGCGAATTCGGCCGGGATCCAGGAGGTCGAGTGAGCGACGATGCCATGGGCGTCTCGATAGACACGGCTTCGGCGGATCACGTCGCCACCAGGGGCGATGCCCAGCACGCTTGCGACGTCGTCGGGAGCGGCGACGATGCTGGCTGTGTGCCCGCTCGACTTCTCGCCGGTTCCCCACGTCGACTGCGTCTTGCTGCTTCGGTCGTGGCGCTCGGAACCGGTGGACAGCGAAACAGGCTGACCCAAGACCTCGGTGCCAACCCCCTTGATGCCCTGAACGAGCTGCTCATCACGCAGCAGCTTCATGGCGCGGTCTGCCGTGGCGGTGCTGACACCCCACTCGGCTGCCAGGGCCTTGATGCTCGGCAGCAGAGCGCCCCGAGCGAGCTCCCCGGAGCTGATGAGGTCGCGGTAGTGACTCGCGATGCGCGTATACGGCGGCCGGTTGTCGGCTCGTGGTGGCTCGGGCATTTCGCCTCCTTCGCTTCTTGGCCTGAGGGTACCTCACTATACTGCTTGACACCTGAGGATACCTCAGGCAACCTGAGGTAGGTAAGGCTCACGGTGATCCTCCGGGAACACCGCGTGGCACCACCGTGAAACAGCAGGAGTCACCGCTTCTTCGGAGGTGGCGGCAAAGGGGTTGAGCCCGCGCTCCCCCGGTCGAGACGCCTGTACCTCATATCGAGCACCACAGATCGACCTTGAACAGCGCGTTTTGCTGCGTTGTCTGTCCGCCAGGACCAACCCGGCCGCAAGGCCGGCCTGGCGAGGCAGAGAGAGCAGCACTCCGCCCCCCACCTGCCAGAAGGAGATCGAAGATGGCGAACCGGAAGCGTCCCGGTCGGACCCGTACCAAGCGCAACAACCGCCGCGAGCCGCTTCTGCTCAGCACGCTGGCCCCGGAGGACTTCAACGTTCGGCCGGGCGAGACGAAGTCGATCGCCTGCCCGGACTGCAGGACCTGGCGCCGGATCATGGGAGACACCGACCTCAAGATCCGCGAGCACGACGCCTCCGGCCATGTTCCCGAAGACGGAGAGCCCGCCATCTGCCCCGGCAGCAACCAGGCCGTGGTCATCGACATTGATGTCCGGCGCTGGCAGGCCCGGCAGAACCGCCTGCTGCGGGACGCGATGCCGCAGGAAACCCGCCGCTCCGCCCGGCAGCACTACAAGCCGATCCCCGCGCCGGCCCCCGCGGTTGCACAGATCGCCGCGAAGTCGACGACGGCAGAGCCGGGCGACGGCCGGGCGTTGTGGCTGCTGCGGGAGATGAAGTGGGCGTCGACGGCGACGGCGGTACACGAGACCGACACCCGGCGCGCGCAGCTGCCCGCCGGTGACGCCCCGCTCGGCAGCCCGCTGGTTCCGCTGACCACGCTTCACCCCAAGCAGCCCGAGCGCTGAACCACCCCCGCACGAACGACCGCGGCCCCGGCCATCCCGAGCGATCGGGGAGGCCGGGGCCGCGGCTGCTCGTACGACCAGCCGCAACTGAAGGGACCGCCGCATGAAGCTGCCGTTTGTACGACGCGCAACCGCCGACGCGTTACGCGACAAGCTCACCCGTGCCGAGGCGGAAGTCGTCGCCCAGGCCGCGAGCGTTGAGGAGAAGGACGGCGAGGTACAGCGCCTGACCCGCGAACTGAACGACGCTCGTCTCGCCCGGAAGGCGGCGCACGAGGCGTACAAGATCGCCGACTTCCGAGCGACGCGTGCCGAGGAGCGGGTTGCCGAGCTGGAGGCCCGTCCTTGGTGGGTCCGGAAGCAGCCGGATGCGGGTGAGGCCGGTACGGCCGGGCCCGGGCCGGAGGACAGGGACTACGCCTTCACCGTTCTCAACCGCGCGCTTCCGCAGTTCGCCGACCTCGTCACGCAGAACGGCGGTGTCCTCCCGGACGACAACTACAAGGCGCTGTCGATCTACGTGAACGGCGCCTCGCTGCACTACGGCCTCAGCGAGGCAGAGGTCGAGGAGCTCGGAGCCCAGCACGGCATTCCCGCGCCGATCCTCCAGAAGGCGAAGGACTTCGTGCCCCACGCTCTTCCGGCCGGCGCCGCCTGACCGGCTTCCGCACGAACGACACTGGGCCGCGCCAACGCGGTCGCCGTCTACCGGTACAAGTCCGCGCAGGAGCCCGCCAGTTACGTCGGCCTGCTCCCC
>NZ_JBEYVC010000232.1:0-14910 GCF_040643855.1 Streptomyces sp. NPDC047072
ATCGCGGAGCCGTACCCGATCCGGCTGGACTCACCGATGATGTTGTTGGTGATCAGGATCGACAGCAGCTCGGTGCCCTGCGCGCCCTTGTTGAAGACGAACACCAGGTCGAAGGCGCGCAAAGCTTCGATGATGGTGACCACCAGCACGACCGTGTTCGTCGGCCGCAGCGTGGGGAAGATGACGTTCTTGAACGTCTGCCACTCGTTCGCCCCGTCCAGCGAAGACGCCTCCCGCAGGGAGGGGTCCACGCCCTTCAGACCGGCCAGGTAGAGGATCATCATGTAGCCGGTGTGCCGCCAGGACGCGGCGATCAGCACGGCCCACAGGTTGAGCTTGGGATCACCGATCCAGTCGATGTAGTGACCCGGCTTGTTGGCCCCGATGAGGCTGTTGATCAGACCCGTGTCGGGGTTGTAGACCAGCTGCCAGACGAACCCGGTCACCGCGAGCGAGACCACGACCGGCAGGAAGAACGCGGTCTGGTAGACCCGGGAGAACCGGATGCTCTTGTCCAGCTGCACGGCCAGGAACAGGCCGAACGGCGTCGGGATCAGGATCAGCACGACGAACCAGATGACGTTGTGCTCGACCGCCGGCCAGAACTGCGGGTTGTCGGTGAACAACTGCTTGAAGTTGTCCAGCCCGACCCACTTGATGGAGTCGAAGCCGATGCCGTCCCAGCTGGTGAAGGCCAGGGCGATCGAGGCGAGGGCCGTGAACCAGACAAGGATCACGTGCAGGACCGTGGGCACGCCCGCCATGAAGCCGAGCGTGATGCGGTCACGACGGGTCAGCAGGCGCTTGTGCCCCTGCGGGACCCGCTTGACAGGGGCAGGGCCCGAAGGCGGCACGGCGGCCGCCTCCGGGCTCTTCGGGGTGGTGTCGGTAGTCATTCAGCCGCTCAGCTCAGGAGGACGCGAAGATCGTCTTCTTCTGGCGCTCGATCGAGGACAGGAGGTTGTCGATGCCCTTGGGGTTCTGCAGGAACTTCTGCAGCGAGGGCTGCATCACCGTCGAGGTGAAGTCCGGACGGGAGTCGCGGTCCATGAACTGCGTCAGGCTCTTGGCGCCGCCGATCATCTCGAACGCCTTCTTCTGCAGCGCGGAGTAGGCCGTGGTGGAGGCCTTGTTGGAGGCGGCCACCACGCTCGGGTCGCCCTTGAGGTAGAGCTCCTCGGCGGCCGGGGTGCCCAGGTACTCCATGAGCTTGGTGACGCCGTCCTTGTTCTTCGGCGACTTGCTGACCATGAAGCCGTCGGTGGGCGCCTCGACCGTGTCCTGGCCGTACGAGGGGTTGACCTCGGGGAAGGCGAAGAAGTCGAGGTCGTCCAGGTCGGCCTTGTTGGTGAACTGCTGCGCCACGAAGGTGCCCAGCAGGTACATGCCGGCCTTCTTCGACACCAGCGTCTGCGCCGCGTCCTGCCAGGTGCGGCCCATGAAGCCGTCCTGGTGGTAGGGGAGGATCTCGGCCCAGTGGTCGAAGACGGTCTTGACCTTGGCGTCGGTCCAGGACGCCTTGCCCGCCATCAGCTCGACGTGGAAGTCGTAGCCGTTGGTGCGGAAGTTCAGCTGGTCGAAGGTGCCCATGGCCGGCCACGCGTCCTTGTCGCCGAAGGCGATCGGGACCAGGCCGTCCTTCTTCATCTGCTTACAGAGGGCGACGAAGTCGTCCCACGTGGTGGGGACGGTGTAGCCCTTCTCCTGGAAGACGCTCTTGCGGTAGAAGATCGCCCAGGGGTACGTGGTCATCGGCACGAAGTAGTACTTGCCGTCCGCGCCCTTGCTGAGCTTCTTCATCGCGTCGGGGAAGTTGCCCCCGATCTTCTCCCACACGTCGTCGATCGGGGACGCGAGGCCCTTCTCCGCGAAGAACTGCATGCGGTAGCCCGCGAACCACTTGAACACGTCGTCCGGCGTGCCCTGCAGATACGAGTTGATCTGCTCCTGGAAGGTGTTGTGGTCCTTGGTGTTCACCTTGACCGTGAGGCCGGACTGCTTCTGGAAGGCCGAGTACACGGCCGCGTACGCCTTCTTCGGCACGGCGTCCGAGTCGTTGGAGCCGACGCTGACGGTCTTCGAGTCGGACGAGCTGCCACTGCTGCCGCAGGCGCTCAGCAGGGGGACCCCGGCACCGAGGAGAACGGCGCCACCCACGCCTTTGAGCACGCCTCGACGGCTGGGGGCGGGAAGGGAGGACGAGAGATCACGCATGAACGGCTCCTGACGGCAGGGTTCGGACACGGAGGGACTTGAAGACCGGTCGTAATCAACCAGAAATCAACTTGACCGAACACGGTGGCGCAATGACAGCCGTATGTCAGGTCATGAGTCAATAGCTATCGACCCGATTTGTCGAAACGTGACCGACATCCCTGCCGCAGGGTGATGTTCGAGCCGCCGGACGCCCTACTCAGCGGTAGGCGGCGAACGCCTTCGAGAACGCGAACGGATCCTGGACCACCGAGCTGCAGGTCGCGTCAGCGTAGTTCTTGGCACCCCCGGAGCACTGCTTGTCGCGCGTGGCGGACCACATCGACAGCCAACCGAGACCTTTTGCCTTGGCGAAGGCGACCAGCTGCGAGGCGTCGGCGACCGTGAAGGTCTCCGAGGCGACGTCGTTGACACCGAGCATCGGGGTGACGGCGACCGCCTTCCAGGCCGCGCTGTCGGAGAGCCCGAGCACGCTCTTGACCTGTGCCTGGGTGGCCGTGGCCGCCTGCTCGGCGTAGGTGCCCATGTCACCGCTGTACGCGGGCCCGTAGTCCATCGCCATGATGTTGACGGCGCTGATCCGCACGCCGTTGGCCTTGGCGTTCGAGAGCAGGTTCACCCCGTCCTGGGTGAGACCCTCGGGCATGACCGGGAGGGTGTACGAGACGTCCAGCCCGGGGTGCTGGGCCTGGAGCTTGGCGATGGCCTGGGCGCGGCGGGTGTTCGCGGTCGTGTTCGGCAGCGCGCCGCCCTCGACGTCGAAGTCGACCTTGGTCAGCCGGTACGCGTCCACGGCCTTGCCGTACGCCGCCGCCAGCGCGTCCGCGCTCGTACAGGTCGTCGCCAGCTCCGAGCCGGAGGCTCCGCCGAAGGAGACCCGGACGTCGCCGCCCTTGGCCCGCAGGGAGCCGATCTGGGCCGCCACGGCGTCGCTGCCGAGGTCGGTGACCCCGCCCCACTTGGGGGTGCAGCCGCCGCCGTCGGTGACGAAGGCGAGGTTGTAGTCCTTCGCACCGGTCGCGTCGGCGGCGGCGAGGAGGTCGAAGGCGGGGTAGAGGGAGGTGTCGACGTAGGGGGCGAAGCCGGCGTCGGTGGTGGTGCCGGTGCCGGAGGTCGTCGTGGGAGTGGGCGTCGGTGTGGCCGTGGGGGGCGCGGTGGGAGTGGGCGTCGGTGTGGCGGACTGGGTCGGGCGGCCGGTGGGCTCCGGGGTCGCGGTGCCGTCGGCGGAGCAGGTCGCGCCATCGATGCGGCAACCCGCCGGATCCGCCGTGCCGTTGACGACGAAGCCGACCGTGACCGACTCGCCGGGCGCGAGCCCGTCGGTGTCCCACTTCGCCGAGGTCACGGTGACGTGCTGTCCGCTCACCGAGGACTCGGCGTTCCACAGCGAGCTCAGTCTCGACCCCGAGGGCAGGTCGAACTCCAGCTTCCAGTCCCGGTCCGGCGCACCGCTGTTGTTGGTGACGACGTACTGCGCGGTGTATCCCGTCGACCAGTCGCTGGTCTTCGTGTACGCGGCCCCGATCCCGGCCGCCTGCGCGGTGCCGGTGAGCAGGACCGCGCCGCCCCCGACCACGGCGGCGGCGACCACGCCGCCGATCGCCTTGTTCCTGCCGCTCACCTTGCGTCCATGCATGCTCATGAGGCGGCACGCTAGCGAGCCGGAATCGGGCAAAAAGCCTGATCAGGACGGGAGCCGAGGATCTTAGGGCACACTTAAGGAAGGGATCGGGGACGGTTAAAGGTCGAGACCAATTTGCCCGTTCGGCGCCGCCGCACCCGGTGTCCGCGCCGCACCGGCTCGCGCCCGTCCAGCTGGATCCAGATCCGCACCTCGGTGCCGCCCAGCACCGAGGACCCGATCCGCACGTCCCCGCCGGTCGACTCCGCGAGCCGCCGCACGATGTCGAGGCCGAGCCCGGTGGAGCCGGCCGAGCCCGAGCCCCGGCCGCGCGCCATCGCCGCCTCGGGGTCGCGGATGCCGGGGCCCGCGTCGGAGACCAGGACGATCACCGCGTCCTCGCCGTTGTGCACGTCGACCGCGAAGGCGGTGCCCTCCGGGGTGTGCCGGAAGACGTTGCCGAGCAGGGCGTCGAGCGCGGCCGCGAGGTCGGTGCGGGCCACGGGTATCCGCACCGGCCGGTCGGCGCCGGCCACCCGCCACTTGCGGCCCTCGTCCTCGGCGAGCGCCGACCAGAACCCCATCCGCTCCCGCACCACCTCGGCCGCGTCACACCCGGCCCCGGGCCCGGCCGCCGCGGTCTGCGGCTTGGCCTCCCGGGCGGTGCGGATGATGGTGTCGACCTCCCGCTCCAGCTGCGCGACCGCGGCCCGGGTCTGCTCGGCGGCCGGCCCGTCCCCGAGCGAGGCGGCGTTGAGCCGCAGCACGGTCAGCGGGGTGCGCAGCCGGTGGGACAGATCGGCCGCCAACTCCCGCTCGTTCGCCAGCAGTTGTACGACCTGGTCGGCCATGGCGTTGAACGCGACCGCCGCCAGCCGCAGTTCGGTCGGCCCGTCCTCGGGCACCCGGGAACCCAGCTTGCCCTCCCCCAACTCGTGGGCGCCCTCCACCAGTCGCTGGGCGGGCCGCACCATCCGGACGCCGAGCCGGTCGGCGACGGCGACCGAGCCGACGACGAGCGCGATGCCGACGCCCGCGAGGACCGTCCAGGCGGTGGCCACGCCGTTGGTGACCTCGGACTGCGGGACGAACACCTCGACGACCGCGATCGCGCCGGAACTGAGCGCCACCGGCTGGAGCAGGGTGGAGCCGCCGGAGACCTCGGTGGTGGAGGCCCGGCCGAGCTTGCGCACGGTCGCGATGTCGCCGTCGGCGGCCCGCTGCCGTCCGATGTCGACGGCCCGCCCGCCGCCGTCCGCCGGTATGTGCACGGCCATCCCGGAGTCGGACCCGGCCGAGGCGACGACCCGCTCCAGCTGGTCGCGGTCGGTGGTGATGGACAGCGCCGGGGCGACGGCGGCCGCCTCCCGCTCGGCGTTGGAGAAGGCGCGGTCGCGGGCCATCTCCTTGATGACGAGCCCGAGCGGGATGGCGAAGGCCACCACGACCATGGTGGTGACCGCCAGACAGACCTTGACCAGAGCCCACCTCATAGCGGCGGCTCCAGCTTGACCCCGACGCCCCGCAGGGTGTGCAGATAACGGGGGCTCGCGGCGGTCTCCCCCAACTTCCGCCGCAGCCAGGAGAGATGGACGTCGATCGTCTGGTCGTCGCCGTAGGACTGCTGCCAGACCTCGGCGAGCAGTTCCTTCCTGGGGACGACCACTCCGGGGCGGGCGGCGAGGAAGGCGAGGAGGTCGAACTCACGGCGGGTGAGGTCGAGTCGGGCGCCGTCCAGCTCGGCCTGGCGGCGCAGCGGGTCGACGCTCAGACCGCCGACGCGCAGCACGGTCTCCGGCGGGGCCTCGCCGACGGCGGCCCGGGAGCGCCGTAGGACGGCCGCCATGCGGGCGGAGAGGTGCTCGACGGAGAAGGGCTTGGTGAGGTAGTCGTCCGCGCCCGCGTTCAACAGCCTTACTATCTCCGCCTCGTCGTCCCGCGCGGTGGCGATGATCACCGGTACGTCGGTGATGCCGCGCAGCATCTTCAGGGCCTCGGAGCCGTCCAGGTCGGGCAGGCCGAGGTCCAGGATCACCACGTCGAAACGGAAATGGGCGACCTCGCGCAGCGCTTCCAGTGCCGTCCCGACGCTGCGCACGGTGTGGGCCGCGTCGGTCAGGTGCCGGATGAGCGCCGAACGCACGAACTGGTCGTCCTCGACCACGAGCACACTTGCCATGCGCCGCACCGTACGCGATTCGGCCGAGCGGGGTCGGGGCCTGTGGATAACTCAGTCCGTGTGCGGCCCGTGAGGCGTGTGAGGCAGTATGGCGGCGATGCGCAGAGGACTCGTACACGTACTGGCCTGGCTGCTCGCCACGGGCGCGGCGGTCACGCTGTCGTGGTGGGGTGTCCACACGGTCATGGCGGGTACGGCCTACGACCCGCCGCGCGCCCTGCCCATCACGGCGGCCGACGCGACGACACAGAAGGCGAAGCCGCTGGCCTCGGAGACACCGAGCCGCTCCCCCTCGCCCCGGCCGACCCCTTCGAAGACGCCGGCCAGGACCCCGAGCGCCGCTCCGACGCCCACGCCCACTCCTACGCCCGCCCCCACCGCCTCCGGGCAGATCAAGGGGTACGACACCGACGGCGGCCGTGTGGTCTTCGACCTCGGCGAGACCTCCGCGACCCTGGTGTCGGCGACGCCGGGCACGGGCTGGTCGATGCAGGTGTGGAAGACGGAGTCGTGGATCCGCGTGGAGTTCACGGCGGGCACGGACCGGGTGTCGGTGTTCTGCACGTGGCACGACGGGCCGCCGCGGGTGGAGATCGGGACGTACTGAGTCGCTCCGCTGTTCGGCCTACCGGAAGACCGAGGCGGGCGGGGCCGGGGAGGCCGTCGCGGTGGCGTCGGTGACGGGTGTGGCACCGCCCGTGAAGTTCCGTAGCTGGTTGCCGTGTTCGACACGCCCCGGGTGCGGGTCGGAGGCGGCGCGGCGGGTCAACTCCGGGACCGGGAGCGGGAGATCGCAGGCGACGAGGACCGCGTTGCCGAAGCGCTTGCCGCGCAGGACGGTCGGGTCGGCGATCAGGGCGAGTTCGGGGAAGCGGGCGGCCGCGGTGGCGATCTGGCCGCGCAGATGAGCCAGCGGCGGGCCGTCGGCGAGGTTCGCGGCGTAGAGGCCGCCCGGCTTGAGGGCTCTTCTGACCTCGTCGAGGAACTCCGTGGAGGTGAGGTGGGCGGGTGTCCTGGCCCCGCTGAACACGTCGGCGATGACGAGGTCGGCCCAGCCGTCGGGGACCTTGGCGAGGCCTTCCCGGGCGTCCGTGGACCGCACGCGTATCCGTGCGTTCGGCTCCAACGGCAGCTTCTGCCTCACGAGTCGGACGAGCGCCGCGTCCCGCTCGACGACCTGCTGGGTGGACCGGGGCCGGGTGGCGGCGAGATACCGGGCGAGGGTCAGCGCGCCCCCGCCGAGGTGCACGGCGTGCACGGGCTTGCCGGGCGGTGCGACGAGGTCGATGACGTGTCCGAGCCGCCGCTGGTACTCGAAGGACAGATACGCGGGGTCGTCGAGATCGACGTGCGACTGCGGTGCCCCGTCGATGAGCAGCGTCCACGCGCGCGTGCGCTCCCGGTCGGGGATCAGCTCGGCGAGCCCTCCGTCGACGGCTTCTACGACGGCCTCCGCGGAACCCTGCCGCCGCGCACCCTTGGACTTGCCCATGCCGTCATTATCCGGCGCCCTCGCGAACGCGGCTCACCGACAGTTGTCCGCCGCCTCGATCAGTCGCGCCGCCTCGCCCAGGGCCGCCCGCAGCACCGCCGGGTCCGTCGCCAGGTCGGCGTCGCCCGGGGGCAGCAGCCAGTCGGCGCCCTCGACCGGCGGTTCCGGCTCGGGGGTCAGGCGGAGCCCGCGGCCGTTCGTCTCCGTGCAGGTGCTGCCGGGGACGTCCCACGCGGCGGCGGTCCCCGGTGGTACCAGGAACCCCAGCGTGTCCCCGCCGTCGTCGTGCAGTACGGACCCCACGGCCTCGCTCACTGCGCGCCGCAGGATGTCCACCGCCTCCAACCCCTGGCGCGCGGGCACGGTCACCACGTCGCACGGCATGGGCGTACAAGGATCGACGCTCTGGCTGATCTCCATCGCGGCCTCCATCACGGAACCCTCTTCCGACTCCGAAGAGTTCAACGCGCGAGCGCGTCAACGGCTACGGCGGAAGTCCGCCGCAAAGGATGGCAGTTCATGGCAGATCCCGGATGAGATATCCGGTTTGTAGCCAAACACCGCGTGCCGGGCCGGACACAGCAGGTACGTTCTTGCCCGCCGGAAACAGGGCGTCACACTGACAAACCAGTCAACTCGCCTCGCTCCCGGCATGGTTCGACGGTTCGCAGAGAGGACCCGGCCATGGCGTCGTCAATGGTGACCTCGTCCACGTCCCCCGTACCACCGAGGCCGAACCTCGCGTTCCGGCGCCTGCGCGGACAGCGCTCGCCGGCCGAGTTCGCCGCGGCGGTACGGCGCGCCGCGCGCGAGATCGGCGAACGGGTCAGCTGCGACGCACGCTATGTGGGCCGCGTCGAGGCGGGCGAGATCCGCTGCCCCAACTACGCGTACGAACGGGTGTTCCTGCACATGTTCCCCGGCCGCACGCTCACCGACCTGGGCTTCGCGCCCCGGGCGTCCGTACGGGGACGCCGGGCGCACACGGCCGGTGAGACGGCAGGGGGCTGCGAGCCGTATGACACGCAGGACCCCGAAGAGACGTACGACCGCGAGGAGAGCGACGTGCTGCGTCGCGCATTCATGACCGGCGGGGGCGCCACCGTGGCCGCCGCCACACTGGGCCCCCTGGGGCTCGCCACCGACGCCACGGCCGCGCACCGGCCGCTGAGGCGGGCCGGGACGAGCGAGGCGGGCGCCCTGGAGGAGGCCGTGCGCCGGATCCGGTTGCTGGACGACCGGCACGGCGCGGACGGTCTGTACCGGCGCGCGGCGGCTCCGCTGCGCGCCGCCTACGCGCTCCTTGACGCGGGCGCGACCCGGCAGACGACCGCCGACCGGCTGCACTCGGGCGCCGGTGAACTGGCGATCTCGGTGGGCTGGCTGGCGCACGACTCCGGCCGCTTCGACGACGCCCGCTCGCACTACGCGGAGGCGCTCGCGACCGCGAGAGTGACCGGCGACGACGCCCTGGAGGCGCACGCCTTCTGCAACACGGCCTTCCTCGCGCGCGACGCGGGGCGGCCGCGGGAGGCGGTGCGGGCCGCGCAGGCCGCGCAGCGGGTCGCCCGGCCGCTGGGCTCGGCCCGGCTGATGTCCCTGCTCGCGCTGCGCGAGGCGGGCGGTTGGGCGGGCCTCGCCGACCGCACGGGGTGCGAGCAGGCGCTCGCGCGTGCGCAGGCCCTCTTCGAGCGGGGCGCCTCGGACGCCGACCCCGAGTGGATGAGCTTCTACGGCGAGGCCGAGCTGGAGGGGCTTGAGGCGCAGTGCTGGTCCGCGCTGGGCGACTGGCCGCGGGCGGCGCGGCATGCGCGGCGGGCGGCCGACCTGCAGGATCCGCACTTCACGCGGAACATCGCGCTGTATACGGCGGAGTTGGCCGACGATCTCGCGCGGGGCGGTCGCCCTGACGAGGCCGGGGCGAAAGGGCTGCGGGTTCTGGAGCTGCTGGGGGAGGTCCAGTCGTCGAGGGTACAGACGATGCTGGCGGGGACCGCGCGGGTGTTGTTGCCGCACAGGAGGGCGTCGGGAGTTTCGGCGTTCCTTGAGCGGCATGCGTCATTGCCACGTACGGCTTGATGGGGTGCGTCGGGTGCGGCTCGGTGGGGGCTGGTCGCGCAGTTCCCCGCGCCCCTGGGTTGGCTCGGTCTAGCCCGCCAAGTGGCCCAGGTCGTTCCAGCTCTCGATCGCCGGCTCCCCGTATGCCCAGCCCAACACCGAGAGGGACGTCGGATTCAGCCTTATTCGTGCCGCGAAATCGATCGGCAGCCCAAGCCACCGCGCCCCTATGGACCTCAGGATGTGGCCGTGGGCGAAGACCAGTACGTCCCTGTCGGCCGAGCGGGCCCATGCCACGACCTCGTCCGCGCGTGCGGTGATCTCCGTCAGGGGCTCGCCCTCGGGGACGCCGTCGCGCCAGATGAGCCAGCCCGGGTGGAGGGCCTGGATCTCGTCCGGGGTCAGGCCCTCGTACGCGCCGTAGTGCCACTCCATGAGCGTGTCCCAAGGGGTCGCTCGGTCGCCGAAGCCGGCGAGTTCGCAGGTCTCACGCGCGCGTGCCAGGGGGCTGGTGCGGATCTCGACGCCGTCGAGACCGTCGTACGGCGGCCGGTGCAGGCGTTCGCCGAGCAGCTTCGCGCCGCGCCGGCCCTCCTCCAGGAGGGGCACGTCGGTCCTGCCGGTGTGCTTGCCGGACAGCGACCACTCGGTCTGTCCGTGCCGGGCCAGCAGGATGCGCGGAGCCATGAAGTGACCTTTCCGGGGGAATTCGGAGGCGGAACCCCTCCATCATCGCGCACCCTGTCGGGGGGCAACCCGACGGTCGATCTCTGCGTCTTTGAGGGCCGGGGACGCTCCCCGGGGCCGCCCCGGCGGGGCCCGCACATACGCCGTAAAGTGGCACGACCGGACGACCGCCGGGAGCCGCACACACGAAGGGGGACAGGTTCGGATGCCGCAGACCGAGACACCAGGCATCGAGGCAGCCCCGGCAGTGCGGCTGCGCTGGTGGACCGAGCTGCCGCTGATCGTCCTGGTGTACGCCTGCTACAGCGCGGGCCGGCTGCTCGCCCGGGGCGACGTGACCACCGCCGTGGACCACGGTCTGGCGATCCTGCGGATCGAGAAGTTCCTGTACCTCAACGCCGAGCACCCGCTGAACTGGCTGTTCACGCGTGAGGCCTGGCTCGGCGTGCCGGCGGACTTCTGGTACGCCTCGCTGCACTACCTGGTCACCCCGGCGGTCCTGATCTGGCTCTTCAAGGCGCACTCCGCGCAGTACCGCGCGGCCCGCACCTGGCTGATGACCTCCACCTTCATGGGCCTGATCGGCTTCATCCTGCTGCCCACCTGTCCGCCCCGCCTCCTCTCGGCGGGCCACGGCTTCGTGGACACGATGGCCCAGTACAGCTCGTACGGCTGGTGGGGCGGCGCGGCGAGCGCCCCGCGGGGCATGGGCGGCATGACCAACCAGTACGCGGCCATGCCGAGCCTGCACGTGGGCTGGGCGCTGTGGTGCGGTGTGATGCTGTGGCGGTACGGCAGGACCCGTACGACGAAGGCCGCGGCCGTCGCCTACCCGGTGATCACCACGATCGTGGTCATGGGCACCGCGAACCACTACTTCCTCGACGCGGTCGCGGGCGCGGCCGTGATGGGGCTCGGCTTCCTGCTCGCGCCGTACGTCACCCGGGCCGCGGGCCGGGCGGCGGCTCCCGTCCGCGCCCGGATAGCAACCGTCGCCGCGGCCTCTCGTGGCGCAGAGCCCTCAATTGTCAGTGCCGGATGCCAGACTTCCGCGGGTGAGCACATTCCACGGCAGCGCGAGTCACGGTTCGCAGGCGGAGCCGAGCCCAGTGCCGCCCCCACGGACGCGGGGGACGGCGCTCCGGCAGCGGCTCGCTGAGCTGCGCGGCCCCGAGGTACCCGCCAAGGCACTGGACGCACGGGCGCTCGCGGCCCTCGCGGCGAACCCCGGGTGCAGACGACGCGCGATCCTGGACGGCGCCGGGGTGAACAAGACGGCACTGGCGAGCGCGCTCGGCGCCCCGTCCGCGTTCGGCCAGTCGCAGTTCGCCCTCACGCGGGGCAACGCCTTCGAGGCCAAGGTCAAGGCGGACGGCGGCGCGGAGCTGCTGCGGCTGGTGCACGAGCGGCTGGACCCCGCCGCCGAGCCACCGGTGGGCGCGACGGCCCCCGACCTCACGGCGATCGGCCCCGAGGGCCGTACCGCGCGTACGGCGCTGGCCCTGCGGGAAGCGGTCGCCGGTGCCTGGACGCTGCTCGACCACCCGATGCTCGCGCTCGACGTCGCGGGCTCCCCCGCCTTCCTGGAGCCGGACGCCGTGGTCGTGCACCCGGACGGCAGTTGGACGGTCGTGGAGATCAAGTCCTTCCCGATGCTGGACGGTTCGGCGGATCCGTCGAAGGTGGGCGCGGCCGCGCGTCAGGCCGCGGTGTACGTGCTGGCGCTGGAGGAGGTCGCGGCGCGGCTGGAGCCGACGCCGAAGGTGCGCCACCGGGTCCTCCTGGTCTGCCCGAAGGACTTCTCCAACCTGCCCACGGCCTCCGCCGTCGACGTCCGCAAGCAGCGCGCGGTCACCGCCCGCCAGCTGGCCCGTCTCACCCGTATCGAGGACATCGCCGACAGCCTGCCCGAGGGCACCTGCTTCGCCCCGGACCTGCCCACCGCCGACCTCACGGCCGCGGTCGAGTCGGTCCCGGCGACCTACGCCCCCGAGTGCCTGTCCGCGTGCGAACTGGCCTTCCACTGCCGCGACCGCTCCCGCGCGGCCGGCGCGGTGACCTCGCTGGGCCGCTCGGTCCGCGCCGAACTGGGCGGCCTGTCGACGGTCGAGGACGTCCTGTCGGCGGCCCGCGGCGAGTCCGGCGACCCGGCCGACCCGGCGGTGGCGGCGCTGCGACGCGCGGCGGAACTGCGGGCAGAGGCGCTGGAGGCGGTATGTCCCTGATCTCCACCCTCGCCCGGCTGGAAGCCGTCAGCACCGGGCGCGCCCAGCCCGCCGCGACCGTCCGGCACCGGCATCTCTCCGAGCGGCCCCTCGTCCTCGTGCCGCTCACCACCGCCGGTGAGGCGGGTGCCCCGCTCGGCGCGCTCGTGGGGACCGACCGGGACGCACCCCGGCTGCTCGTCGTACCGCAGCCACGCGACCGCGACCTCAGGTTCGCCTTCCTCGCCGAGCTGGCGGACGTCGTGCTGCCGTACGTCGACGAGTACGCCGACGCCGTGGAGGCCGCCGAGCGCAACGAGACCGATCCGGAGACCGGCAAGCGGGTCAAGGTCGAGGTCGAACTATGCGCCGACGCCCCGCAGTTGATCGTGCCGTCCCGCGCGGGCGTCGACTTCGTCCGGCTCCTCGGCCGCTCCATGCGCTTCCGGCGTACGGCGGAGCAGGACCCGGAGACCCCGCATCCCGCTCCCCCGCGCGTGCCGCTGCTCGGCCGCTGGCTGACCCACTTCGGCGAGCGCGCCCGGGTCCCCGGCTCCTCCCTCCTGCTGGCCACGACGGACCTCCTGTCCCGGCACTGGGCCACCGGCCAGTCCACCCTGGAGGACCAGCACCTGGGCGCCCTGCTCGCCTGGATCGACCCGCCGGAGGGCAGCACCGGCGCCGAGGCGGCGCAGGAAGCCGAACTCGCCCGGGACGACCGCGGCCAGCTGCGGCACCCGCCCGCCGGTCCCGCCACCGACCCGGCGTTCGACAACAAGCTGCTCGCCCCCGCCTTCGAGCGCTACGACCGCGCCCGCACCGCCCTCGCCGCCGCCGAGGACGGACTGGAGGCCGACGACCGGCTCGGCGTGCTCACCGAAGCCGAGCGGGAGATCCGCGCGCTCGTCGCGCGCGTGACCCGGCCCACCTGGGACGCGGTCTGGCGGGGCCTGGACCTGCTGCGCGAACTGCCCGAGGGGGCGCACGTCGAGGACCGGTGGACGCGCGACCGCTGGTCGTTCACCGCCCACCGCGACCGGATCACGGCAGGCGAGCCCCCGCAGCCGCGCCGCGACGACGCGGTGACCGCGGCCGGCAAACTCGCCTCCCGCGAACGCGAACAGGCTCGTCTGGAGGCCCAGGAGGCGCTCGACGACCCGCTGGTGATGGCCGGGCGGCGGCTCGCCGGGGAGGCGTTCGCGGGCGAGGTCACGGATGTCGTGATGGCGTACAGCGAGGGCAAGCGGCCCAGCCCGCGCCCGCTGGTCACCGTACGGACCGACGACCGGCCGCATCTGGGCGAGCGGGCGAAGGTGTACCGGTCGCTGGGCGGCAAGCCGCAGTCGGCGGAGTGCGTCGAACACGACGGCGACCTGATCGTGCTGCGGATCCTCGACAAGATGGGCCGCGGCAAGGAGCCCGAGGCCGGGTCCGTGCCGGAGAAGGGCGACCGGCTCTGCTTCACCCTCTTCGAACACGAGCAGCGCGGCGGCGCGAAGCTGCCCGACCCGGAGCACACGCCGTGGACGCACGGCGGACCGCCCGGTGAGGCCGTACCGGAGACCGCCGATCCCGTGACCCCGGAGGACGTCCTGTGACGACGACCGCGTTCGACCCGGGTACGGCCGCCACGCGCGCGACGGAGGCGATCCTCCACGACACCCTGCACGGCACCCACCGCGGAGTCGTCGTCGACTCCCCGCCCGGCGCCGGGAAGTCCACGCTCGTCGTCCGGGCCGCGCTCGAACTCGCCGACGCGGGGCGCCCGTTGATGGTGGTCGCGCAGACCAACGCCCAGGTGGACGACCTGGTCCTCAGGCTCGCCGAGAAGAACCCCGAGCTGCCGGTGGGCCGGCTGCACAGCAGCGACGCCGACCCGTACGACAAGGCGCTGGACGAGCTGCCACACGTACGGAAGTCGGCGAAGGCGGGTGACCTGGCCGGGCTGCCGGTGGTGATCTCGACGGCCGCCAAGTGGGGGCATGTGAAGGTCGACGAGCCGTGGGCGCACGCGATCGTCGACGAGGCGTACCAGATGCGCTCGGACTCGCTGCTGGCCGTGGCCGGGCTGTTCGAGCGGGCGCTGTTCGTGGGCGACCCCGGGCAGCTGGACCCGTTCGCGATCGTCGGCAGCGAGCAGTGGGCGGGGCTGTCGTACGACCCCTCGGCCTCGGCGGTGACGACCCTGCTCGCGCACAACCCCGAGCTGCCCCAGCACCGCCTGCCGGTGTCCTGGCGGCTCCCGGCGTCGGCCGCGCCCCTGGTCTCGGACGCCTTCTACCCGTTCACGCCGTTCCGCAGCGGCACGGACCACGGCGACCGCGCGCTCGCCTTCGCGGTCCCCTCGGACGGCTCCGGCCCGGACCAGCGGCACGCGGTCGGCACGACGAGCGAGCACTATCGGCTGTACGGCGGCCAAAGCGATTCCCGCGGCTGCTACGACCGGACCCTGACC
>NZ_JBEYVC010000233.1:0-14602 GCF_040643855.1 Streptomyces sp. NPDC047072
TCCCAGCAGCAGCGTGCGGCGGGTCACGCCGTGCGTCCGCAGCGCAGTGATCAGGTTCTTCAGGCCTCTGGGGCTCTTGCTGCTCTCGCCGGCAGTAGTCCGGCCCGAACCATCAGGCCTCGGCCCGTTGCGAGCAGCACCCACCGACGATCCCTCACAGCTGCCCGACGTCCCGCACCGATGGCCTGCTGCCGGGACGCTTCGCTACTCCTTCATATGGAGACCTTCGTGGACATCCTTCGACACCGGCGCACCGCTCGCCTCAAGGCCCTCGCGCGTGTTCGGAGCTGGCGACTCCAGCTCTTTCGTATAACACAAGGGGCCGACCTGCAGAGAACTGGCAGTTGCGAACAAGCAGCAAGGGCTAGCGGGGCCGCGCGGTCGGTGGAGTCCGCCCCCGTGACGCCCGTCCTGCGTGCTCGCCCCGCGACGGCTGAGGCGACGCAAGACCGCCGGCACAGGCCCGTGCACGCCGGGGCCGAAGCTGAGCACCCAGTGGACCCCGCGTTGTCCGGCTCACCCCCAACGCCCAGTGAAGGACGAGGAGTCCAGGCAGGGCCGCCTTCCAACCAGGAAGCCAAGCGATGACCGCACCGGTGCAGAGCGGCACCCCAGTCCGTCGGCCGCGTGGAGTTCCCGCGCCGACAACGACCACACGGGCACATTCACGGACCGCGTCTGCGCCGCCTTCGTCCTCGCTGCCGAAGCGGTGGCTCCCGCTCATCGGGACGCTCGCCGCGCGCGCAGCAGGATTCGTCTACCCGTACCTGCCCTTGTGCCGTCGTCGCCCTGCGGGTCGTCCCGCCCTCCGCTCCGGTACGGCCGCTCGGGCGCCGCAGCCGAAGCAAGGAGGCCTTCGCCGACCCCCTGCTGTGGATTCTGTGGCCGCGAGCCTGCTGACCTTGATCCCGGTCGCCGCGCTGTTCTCCGTGCTCCCCATGATGATGGCCCAGGACGGCCTCCCATCCGCGGCCTACGGGCGGACCCAAATCGCCAGCGCGGCCACCGTGGTAGGGCTGTCGCCCCTCTTCAACTCCCGGCTCGCGCGCCGAGCACAGCGTCCCGCCCCGATGGTGGGACTGCTCGGACTGAGTGGAGTCGTCCTCGGAGCCGCGATGGGCTCAGCAGGGCTCGCCTCCTCGGCAGGGGGCTACACTGCCGCCGCAGCCCTCGCCGTACCGGGCGAGATCATTGCGTTCGTCGCTGCCACGAACATCCTCGACAAGATCGCGCCGGCATCGAACCGAGGCCTCTACGCGGGTATTTGGGGTACGACCCTCGCGGCCGCGGTTTTGTGCTCCCCCGCCCTGGGCGGATGGGCGCTCACGTATGGCGGCCACCACGCCGTCGCCCTGATAACCCTCCTGTCCGGGCTTCTCGCAGCTTCGCTCTGCCTGCCGTTGTCCGCGCTCCTGTACCGCCCCTCCTGCGCATCCGAGACATCCGCATGACGAATCCCGCAGCAGCAGGACCCAGCACCCGACGGCTCCCACCCGCTAGCACCCGTGGACACGGCACACGTCCCGTCCATCGCCAGCGCCAGCCGAGACGTCCTGGTCGGCGGCCATGATCCTGCTCGACGGGACGCAGGACTCCGCTGGCGGGTCGCCCCGAGGGGCCCGGTACCGAGACGTGCTGCGTGTGCCCTACGCGACGCGGCTGCTGGGCGGGGCACTCATCGGACGGCTGCCCACCGGGATGGCCCCGCTGGCGATCCTCCTCGCTGCCGACCACGGTGGCGAGGACGGATCGTCGGCCGGCCTGCTCGCTGCGGTGTACCTGGTGGCCAACGCCGTCGGGGGCCCGCTCAGCGGTCGCCTGGTCGACCGCCACGGGCCACGGCGCACGCTCCCGGTCGGTGCCGCGCTGAGCAGCATGGCCTTCCTCGCTCTGGCCGCCGGGCCGGGCGAGGCGCGGGGGGCATTCGCCGCCGTGTCGGTCGCGGGAGCAGCCCGGCCTCCGCTGGACGCGGCGCTCAGAACACTGTGGGGCGCGAAGGGGATGATGCCGTCGCCCGCCCATCAGCGGGTGGCCCTGGCCCTGGAATCCGGGACCCAGGAGCTCATCTACATCGCCGGACCGCTGCTGGTGGCCACGATCACCGCGGCCACGTCCGCGTCCTGGGCACTCGTGGCGACCGCGGGCGTCGGCACCCTCGGCACCGCGCTGTTCGTGAGCGCCCCGGCCTCCCGTACGCACAACGTCAACTCGCGGCCCGTACGGCCCGATTGGCTCGGGCCGATCGGCTCGGCCCGGCTTCGGGTGCTGTACGCGGCGATGGCGTGTGCCGGAATCACCATCGGGGCTCTCACCCCCCTGGCCGTGGACGCGGCCGAACGGCTCGCTGCCCCGGGAGTGTCCGGAGGCCTGCCCGCGGCCCTGTCGTGCGGCGCCGTCCTGGGCGGCCTCGCCTACGGGACCCGGTCCTGGCCGGGCAGCACCGCCGACCACCTGATCATCCTGTCCACTCTGTTCGCAGCCGGCTGGATCCCCCTGACAGTGGCAGGAAGCCCCGCGACCGTACTGTCCGCGACGGCGATCCCCGGGCTGGCCATGGCCCCCCTCCTCGGCGAGGCCTTCGTCATGACCAGCGCCCTCGCACCACCGGGGCGCACCACGGAGGCTCACGCCCTGCTGGTCGCCTTCCTGGACATCGGGTGCGCGACCGGCACCGCCACGGCCAGCCTCACCCACACCCAGCTCCTCCTCCCCGCAGGAGCAACTGCCGCAGCCCTCACCTTCGCCACGGCCCGACGGCGCCTTACCCCGGCGTGCCCGCACGCCCTGCCTGCCCCGCCTGAACTCGACGCACAAGAGGAGACCCACCGGTGAGCCCGTTCCTGATCACCCGCACCCTGCCCGAGGAGACCACCGATGCCGCCCTGCGCGCCGACGTCCGACGCGGCCTCACCCGCACCCCGAAAACGCTCCCGCCCAAGTGGTTCTACGACGCCCACGGCAGCGACCTGTTCGAAAAGATCACCGAACTGCCCGAGTACTATCCCGCACGCGCCGAGCGCGAATTGCTCATCGCCAGCTCCGCCGACATCGCCGCCGTGACCGGCGCGCGCACCCTGATCGAGCTGGGCTCCGGCTCGTCCGAGAAGACCCGGCACCTGCTGGACGCCCTGGCGGACCTGGACACTTACGTGCCGGTGGACGTCAGCGAGAGCGCCCTCACCCGGGCGGGACACGCCCTGGTCGAGCAACGGCCGGGCCTGAACGTCCATGCTCTGATAGCCGACTTCACCACCGGCCTGGCCCTGCCGGGCACGCCCGGACCCCGGCTCCTCGCGTTCCTGGGAAGCACGATCGGCAACCTCCTGCCCCGCGAGCGCGCCACTCTGCTGTCTTCCATACGCTCCTTGCTCTCGCCCGGTGACGCCCTCCTGCTCGGCACCGACCTGGTCAAGGACGAGCCTTCTCTCATCGCCGCCTACGACGACGCGGCTGGCGTGACCGCGGCGTTCAACAAGAACGTGCTCAGCGTGCTCAACCGGGAACTGGGCGCCGACTTCGATCTCGACGCCTTCGAGCACGTGGTCCGGTGGGACGCCGAGAACGAGTGGATCGAGATGCGGCTGAGGTCGCGTACGGACCAGACCGTCAAGATCCCCGCGCTCGGCCTGGCGGTCGACTTCGCGGCGGGCGAGGAACTGCGCACCGAGGTGTCGGCCAAGTTCAGGCAGCAGGTCGTTCGCCGCGAACTCGCCTTGTGGGGGCTGGAATTGACGCACTGGTGGTCCGCCGGACAGCTCTGCGGTCTCGCGCTCGCACAGCCGTCCGCCGCCCCGTGGCCGACCCAGGGGCGCTGACGGCCCGCCATGAACTGCTCGACGCGCAATTCACCGGGCTCTTCGCGGAGCGGCAGCGTGACCGGCTCCAGCGGCCGACGGCTCGCCGCAGCCGTGCTTGCGACGTCGGGATATGTGGCGACCATCCCGGCCGCGAACTGGCTGACCATCCACTACCCGGCTGCACCCGTAGCCCCCGGAGTCATGGCCCCGGCCGGGGTGTATGTCGTGGGCCTGACGCTGGTCCTGCGCGACGCGAGCAGGGAACTGGCCGGGCGCACCACCGTGGCGATGGCCATGGCCGGTGGAGTGGTTCTGTCGTCCTGGACCGCCAACGAGGCCGTCGCGACCGCGTCCGCAGCGGCCTACGCCCTCTCAGAATCCCTCGACTTCGTCCTGTACGAACGGCTCCGCACACACGGCTTCACGATGGCCTTGGCGCTCTCGAACGCGGCCGGTTTGATCGCGGACAGCCTCCTTTTTCTGTCGCTCGCCTTCGGGTCCCTGCACTACCTGCCCGGACAGGTGATCGGGAAGACCTGGATGACCGGCATTGCCGTTGCCCTGCTTCTCCTCCGGTGTCGCCTCCGCGACGGCGGCCACCTCCTGGCGTGTGGCTCCCCTGAGGCCGTCCCCGAGGAAGAGGCCCGCCCGGTTCACCGCGGGGGCGGGCGAGGCGATGGTTTCGGACCCAGCGCGGGCACGCAGGCGCAGCCAGGGGACGCGGCCTCGCCGAAGGCCAGGCCGTGACCGGGCCGGAGTTCCGCACGTTCTTCCTGGGCGCCAAGCCCCACTTCCTCGCCCACACCGACGTGCCGCTCTTTGTGGCCAATCCTCACCTGGCCACTCGGCGCACCTATCCACGAGCGTTGGGCCCATTCGCTGTGGACTCCGGCGGATTCACCCAACTCAGCCGTCATGGAACCTGGGACACCGGTCCCAGCCCACGCGCCTACGCCCGGCAGATACGCCGCTATCGTGACGAAATCGGAAACCTGCTCTGGGCGGCACCACAGGACTGGATGTGCGAGGACGCCATCATTCACGGCGGATCCGTGGGCCACCAGTTCTATCCCGGCACCGGATTGAGTGTGAAGGAGCACCTGCGACGCACCGTCGGGAACTACCTGGACCTGCGCAGCGCGGACCCGGACCTTCCCATCATCCCCGTCGTACAGGGCCGCCGGCCAGCCGACTACGAACACTGCATCGATCTCTACAACCGCGCGGGCATCAATCTGCTGACGGAACCAGTTGTCGGCATCGGCTCCGTCTGCCGTATCCAGGCAACGGACGAAGCCGCCCACATTGTGGAAACGGTCGCCGACATCCTCGGCCCGGGCCGGTGCCATGGATTCGGCTTCAAAATCACGGGCCTGCGGAAAGTCGCATACCTCCTCGGCAGCGCCGACTCGCACGCATGGTCCGCCCAAGGCCGCCGCATCTCCGCCCGGGACTGCGATTTCCGCCTGCCACGTTCGCGCAGCCCGCACAAGAACGAAGCGAATTGCCTGCGCTACGCCCTCTCCTGGCGCCGACGCGCTCTGACCGCAATCGAAGCCGGAGTCCACACCCCTCCTCTTCTCTCTCAGAACACTGGAGACGCAGCATGAGCATCCACAATTCCCCTGGAGCCAGCCCGATATTGCTGCTGGGTGCCGGATCTCCCGCATACCGCGAATACGTTCTGCGTCAGATCGCCCGCGTCCGGCCGGTCGTGCTCGTTGACAAAGCCCCACCGCGGTGGACCCGCCCCTACCTGGCCGCCGAGATGGCAGTCGACCTGCGTGACCCCGAGACCGCAGCGGACTTCGTACGGCACGCCGCCGGCCGACTCGGCGTGGCCGGCGTGACCACGTACATGGAGCACTACGTCGAACTCGCGGCCAGACTCACCCACCACCTCGGTCTGCCGGGTAACTCCCCAACTGCGGCTGCTGCCTGCCGTGACAAATCGATCACAAGGCGCCTCCTGGCCGAGCACCGCGTTCCCTCGGCACGCTCCCATCTCGCCCCGGATGCCGACCGGGCGGTGGAGATCGCCCGTGGGCTGGGCTATCCGGTCGTGGTCAAGCCCCGAGGCCGGGCAGGCAGCGCGGGCGTGTTGCGGGCCGACAGCGACGGGGACGTCCGCGCGGCCTTCAACCGGGCGCTGGTGGACAGCGTCCTGGGGCTGGAGGACTGGTCCGTGCCCGGCGCCCTGGTCGAGGAGTACCTCCAAGGCCCGGAGATCAGCGCAGAGACCGTGATCCTCGGCCCGCAGCACGTCCAGATCGTCGCCGTCACCCGCAAGGTGCTCGGCCCCGAACCGCAGTTCCAGGAGATCGAGCACAGCGTCGACGCCAAGGACGCGCTGCTGACCGACTCCCGCCTCACCAAAATCGTAGCCGCAGCCGTGCAAGCCCTCGGGATCACCTGGGGCGTGGTCCATGTGGAACTGCGGCTGACCAGCACCGGTCCCCGGGTGATTGAGGTCAACGGCCGCCTCGCGGGAGACCTGATCCCCCTCCTCGTCGACCGCGCAACCGGCGTGAACCTGCCCCAGGTGATGGCCGCTCTCGCAGTCGGCGAAGCGCCCGACCTGACCCCGACGCACTTGGAAGCCGCCGCGATCCGCTTCCTCTACCCCGAGCACACCGGCCACATCCAACGCCTGGATGCCCACAGGCCCGTGCACGACCAGCTATGGCTGGAACGACTCGTCTGGACACGCGACCTCGGCACCCAGGTGATCGCGCCACCGCGCACCAGCATCGACGACCGCCTCGCCCACTGGGTCGTCACCGGCCCCACTGCCGCCGACTGCACGAAACGCCTCGGCCTGGTCGCCGATCACCTGACGATTCGACTCGCCCGGCCCGCCCACACCACGAGCTGCACCCGGTGAACCGCGTCTTCCCCCACATGCCGAGCGACTGGGGAGGCTGTCCGGTGGCCACTGCCCACAGTGCAGCCCTGGCTGCGGCCCCCTATCCGGCGAGGGCGACGGCGGTCGCGGTCATCGCCCCGCCCTCCGGTACCGGCTACGCCGATGCGTTGGCCCGCCGAGGACGAGACGCTGTTGCGGTCATTCTCGGTCTGAGCACGAGGCCTCCGGCCCACGGGGACACATTGACGCAGGAGGCGTACACCGGCGTCATCGAGTACACCGGTAATCTGCGCCGCACTGTCAAAAAACTGCGGGCGGTCGGAGTCGAAGCCGTGGTGGCCGCAAGCCCGGCGGGAGTGGAGCTCGCCGAGCGGATCGCCTGGCAACTGCGCCTGCCCGGCAGCGGCATGCCCGACTCGGTGCTCCTGCGCACGGATCGAGGCGTTCAGGCGGAGGCGCTGGCACGGGCGGGAATCGCCGTGCCCCGCACTCTGCGTACGGCCAGTCTCGTCGAGGCGCTGGCATGGGCCGACCGCCATGCGGCTTCGACCTACCAGCTGGCGCCTGTCGCGATCGGCGGGACTGCTCGACCGGTCGAGTGCCCCACACAGCAGTTGATCGCAGCTGTTTGGCCACAGCTCCAGGGAGCTGCCCTCCGCCGAAGCGGGAAAGCCGCCCTCGTCCTGCAAGAACGGGTGGAGGGGCGGCAGTACGTGATCGACACCGTGACACGGCCTGGCCCCGATGGTCCCCAGCACGCTGTTACCGGAATCTGGGCACATGCGCACGCTCCGACGGGGCTGCTCGACCGAATCGACCTGCTGCACCGCCGTGACCTCCTCGCACGTCGGCTCTCCCTCTACGTACGAAGTGCTCTGGACACCCTGGGCGTGATATCGGGGACCACGTCATGCCACGTTGCGTTTGAGCCCGAGCGAGGCCCGGTCCTGCTGTCCGCCGGTGTAGTCACCAACCGATCGCGTGGCGACGAGGCGGTATGGGCGATCACTGGCCACGACCCAATCGACGCAGCGCTGGACGGAGCGCTCTGCACTTCCCTCCGCAGCCGTGACACCCTCCGCAACTGCGTGACCCGGATCTACGTGCACACGCCGCGGTGGGATGGATCTGAGTCAGCAGTGCTGCAGGCCCTTGCCGCGCTGCCCACCGCGGTGGACCTCGACAGGGATCCGAACTCGTTCGTCGCCGGGACCGTGCCCCTCCAACCTGGAGGGAAAGCGCGCGAGATCGTCCTGACCCACGGGCTGCCCGAGGCAATCGAAAAGGATTACCAGCGCATTCGGGCCCTGGTAGCGGATCTTCATAAAATCCGGCACCCGTGACAATCCGTTCGAAACGGAGGCGTGCCCCTCACACCTGCTCAAGAGAGGAAGCCACGTCCGTGCCACGGATCTTGAACCGGCCACACCTGGTGTGGGGATGGAGAGGCACGCTCGCTGACGACGTCGAGCGCCAGGTCGGATCGGTGAACGCAGCATTGGCTTCTTTGGGCGCGCAACCGGTCGACTTCGACACTGTCCGACATCACTTCGCCACGTCGGCCCCCGCCATATGTGCCGGCATCCTCGGTCGTGCGCTCACCGATCGCGAGCGGACACGAGCGAGCATGGCATTCGAGACCTACCACTCCCGGCGACCGCCAGCCGACCTTATGCCCGGAACCGAGGACCTCCTCACGCTGCTGATCCGAAGCGGGTGCAGCCACTCCGTGCTGTCGCTGAGCGCCCACGTCGGGCTGGCCCGGCACATCTCGGATCTCGGTGTCGCCTCCTTGTCCCTGCGGGTCGACGGACGCACGGGCCCTTCAGCCAGGAGCAAGAAGCAACCCCTGGCCAGGCACCTGTCGACGCTGCGCCAGACCATGGGAGACCGGCCGATCGTGCTCATCGGTGATGCAGTTGATGACGTCCGCGCCGCGTTCGCGAATCAGATCCATCCCGTGCCGTACACCGGGGGCCTGACCCACCCCGACATTCTCCGCAGCAGTGGCGGCCCGGTCGCCGGGACCCTGGCCGAGGCGGCGGCGCTGGCCGTGGAGTACGCACACACAGAGTGGCCATCCCCATGACGTCAGATCTGGGTGCCCTCGGAGGCGAGTCCGCGGAGGGCACCCAGATATTCGCGTGGCACCAGGAGCGGAGAAGGACGGCGGAGAGCCTCCCCAACCCGTATTCCGCCGATGGTCGTACTGGCGAGCACTACGAGGATTCTCCCCGCTGCCTTTCACCAGAGGGTGAGTGGAAGACCGTCTGCCTCAGCGGCCAGAATCAGTTGCTCAATCCTCTCTGGCGGCGCTCCTTCCTTGAGTCCGGTGCGAATCGCCTGTGCGATGGCCCGTGTGCGTCCAGCAGCTCCACGCGTATCCGCGAGAGGACCGGAAGGATTTCCCCTTCGCAGTGACCATTCCGCACGGTTCTCTGCTGCGGTCCCGAGCCGGAGATGGCCCGGATTGGTACATCCATGGAAATCGCATGTGTGACACACGACAGGGTCCTGGGAAGCGGACCATCCGGGCCGATCGATGACACCATTAGCTAACTGGTAGGCGAAAAGGTGAGCTGGCACAGTCCCGCGCCGAGAAGGTCCAGGAAGGCTCGCAGCACGGAAAGAACCGTGTCCAGTCGAACTCACGGCATTAAGCCATGGCCAACAATGGTCAGCTGCCCTTACATATCGCTTGGCTTCAAACCGGGCCACAATAGACCTATCGCTGAGCCACGACCGCCACAGCTCTGCGGGGAGCCGAATCAGTATCGGCTCACCAAGAAGAGAAAGCTGCTCGTCTCCTGATTCCAGGGATCGGGGAGGAACGATGCCGCCCAGCAGGAGTTGACCGTCGGATCGGCTCACGGCACATCAGGATTGGGCAGTTTAAGGTCGGGGGGATATCCGTTTGCGCGTAGGAATGTGTCGAGAGCCATCGCCACAATGTCGCCGTGCTGGATTCCATGATCCGCATGAAAACGCCGGATGCGTCGCTGGATCTGGAGATCGTCAGGAACCGCGTAGTTGATTTGCCCGCGGTTTGTGTGGCGGCCGTTGATGATTTTCAAGGTGTCGGGATGAGGGGCGAACGGGTCGTTGGTTGGATCGGATTGGGCTTCGAGGGCGTCAGCGACAGCGCGCAGTTGACTGGCGTGTTGAGAGAGATCGGGCACTGGAGGGCTCCGGTCAGGTCCACTAGGCGACTAGCTAGCCGCCTAGTGGACTAGTGGAATAGTCGGGCGGGCGGGTGGCCGCGAGAGCGGAGATCTCGCGGCCACCCGGGATGCGCGCGTTAGAAGCCGCGGGCGGTGAGCCACTCGTCCAGCGCGACCGAGACGATGTCGCCGATCGGCAGGTGGTCGAGTTCGTTGTCCAGTGCGAAGCGCTTGATGCGCTTCTTCAGCTTCAGCGCGGCAGGGACGGAGGAGTCGAGACTCTCGCGCGTGATGATGCGCTGGTTGAGGACGGCGGCCGTCTCGGGAATGTCCTTGGGCCGGCCGGGTCCCTGAGCCCACGGGGCTCCCTCGCTGGGCGCTGCCTCCGATCGCGTGTTCTGCTCCTGATGAGATGCCGGAGCATCGCTCCTCACGGGGAAGGCCGTAGCGCCCGGGACCGGAGAAACGGTCTGCCGCACGGCAACCTCGGCGGTCGGCGATACCCCAGCGGCCGTGGTAACGGCGTGAGACAGACCGGCCTGCGGAACCTGCTCGCTCACCTGCGTGGACGGAGCCGCGGGCACCGCGACCTCGCCAGTGCGGGCCGCGAACTGCTCGTGCCCATGCGTCAAATGTCCAGGGGGAACAGAGTGCATCGCGGGCGCTCCTGCAGCCGGGGCCTGGACGGGGCCGCTCGGTGCGGCGTCGACGGCCGGCGGGGCCTGAGGCTCCGGAACCTCGGCGAGTATCCCGGTCGACTCACCCTGCGCCCCGGTCCCAACCGGGGCCGTGGAAGGCTGCTGGACCTCGGCCTCGGCAACAGCCAGACGGCCTTCGCCCTGGCCAGCACCCTGCTCGGCGGCAAACTGCTCGGGCGTGAGCTCGGCTGCCGGCGGAGGGGGCGGCGGGGTCGTCTTCTTGGCCCCGCCCAGGGCGCGCCCGCCGGTGCGGCGCGCCGGAGGCTTCGGTCGCTCGTTCTTTTCGCTCATGCCTCGGTCAGCTCCTTCATCAGGTTGGCGTACTCGCTCAGTTCGGTCGGGATCTCGCCGAAGGCCTCCATGTAGTGCACCCAGGAGTGGATGGTGGTCTCGGCGAGCGGGAACGCCTCGTCGCGTTCCGGGCCGATGCCCTCGCCCTCGGCGGGCTCCAGAAGCTGTTCCTTGGCCCGGCTGGGCAGGCTGGTGCGGTCGTCGGCCTTGACCATGACCACGTGGGCGGTGACGTCGTGGGGGTTGCGGGCGGCGGCGCGCTCGGCCTCGTCGAAGGTGGCCACGAGCTTGCGGCGCTCGATCTTGGTGGGGGCGACCGGCACGAGCAGCAGGTTCGCTTCGGTGACGGCCTCGTGGAAGATGCGGGCGCTGCCGCCGCCGGCGTCGACCACGATCGCGCCGAACTCGGCGCGCTTGGTGCGGATGTACTCGGCGATGTCGTCGAACGGGTAGCGCTCGATGACCAGGTTGGCGGGGATCTCGAAGCCGGCGGCCTGGGCGACCTTGAACCAGTCGTAGGCGGACTGGCTGGTCGCGTCGGCGTCCAGCAGCAGGGTGGGCAGGTCGAGGACGACGGCGTAGTAGAGGGCGATGAACCAGGCGGAGGTGGTCTTTCCGGTGCCGCCCTTGAGCATGCCGACCACGATGACGAAGGCGTCCCAGGCGCTGGCCGTGGCCGCGGCCAGGGTCTTGGTACGGGTGTTCTCACTCACGTGTGCTTGATCTCCTGAATCGGGAAGGGTGCGTTGACTTGGGTGCGCTGGCGAGAAGGCCGACGGCCGAGTGCGGGCGGAGGAGGGCCTCGTGCTGCGGAGCGGGTTCTGGGATGGCACGCCCTCGGTCCCCTGACCTGCCGGACCCGGACGGGGACACCTGCGGGGGCGCTCATGACCGATTCCTCCGGGTCCGGGCCGGGCCGTGGTTGTGCTTAGGCCGCATGCGGGTGCCTGCCTGGTGCAGGAGCCGGTAGACGGTCCCGACGGAGTAGTTGCACTCCGCAGCGAGGTCCGGCACC
The DNA here is from genome assembly GCF_040643855.1 of Streptomyces sp. NPDC047072. Classification (NCBI taxonomy): domain Bacteria; kingdom Bacillati; phylum Actinomycetota; class Actinomycetes; order Kitasatosporales; family Streptomycetaceae; genus Streptomyces; species Streptomyces sp. NPDC047072. The sequence continues at coordinate 11,829 of NZ_JBEYVC010000233.1, forward strand.
GTGGCGCCGGCCTCGTACCGCGCGCGCAGGGACAACGCGAGCTTCTTGCGCCGTGCAGTATTGGCCGCTGAGCGGATGCGCAGTGTCTGCTGAGTGGTCCGCGGCGTGCCCCCGGCCTCGATCAGCAGCCGCCGCGCGGCACGTCGCGGCATCGCCCCCGCGACGGCCAACTCCGTGAGCGTGGCGCCCTGTTCGTCGTAGAGGCGGCGCAGACGGGCCGCGAGGTTGCGGCGGGCTTGCCCGTCGCGCATCCGGCGCGTCTGCCACGAGGTGCGCATCACGGTTCCGGCCTCGCGCAGCCGGTTGAGGACCGTGCCGTACGACAGCCCGCTCGTGGCGACGAGTTCGGCGACCGTGGCGCCGGACTCGTACTGCTTGCGCAGGGCTTCGGGAGTTGGCGAATCGCCCTCGGCAGGCGTGCTCGCGGGACCTGGGTTCATGCTGCGGACTCCCATTCACTGAGGGCTTCGGCATGGGCAGCGGCCAGCTCGTCGTAACTGCGCTGGTCGGCAGGGGTGATGAGGATCAGCCGCCCGTCGGTGGCGATCCGCCAGTCGGGCGCGGCACGGCCGGTGACCGGATCGAAGACGCCTCCGTCCGGGGCCTGCCGCGTGGCGGGGACCTCGTCGGGGCGCGGTGTCGGGATGAGGATCTGGCGGCCGTCGCGGACGATCACATGAGCCGCGCTGCGGTGCTCTGCGAGCTTGTCGAGCGCTGCCCGATACGTCGCCCGCTCGGCTGCGTGGAGCGTCCTTCTGCTTGCAGAGAGGCCTGCAGTTCCGCAGTGGGAGGCGATCTCGTCCCAACCACGTGCGGGCACGACATCTGCTTCGGTAACAGCCTCCAGAAGCCTGTTACCGAAGCCTTCCAAGGCACGGGGGGCCAGGATCCAGGTCTCACCTACGTGGTGCACGAGGCCGTGACTTACGAGGCGGTGGAGAGTCCGGTAGACCGTGGCGCGAGACACCGACGAGGTAATGACGAGTTCGCCGACGGTCTGAGATGAGCGTGAGTGCAGAGCCCCAATGACCATCAGGGCGGAGCTCCCCAGCGCGCGGTGGGCGAAGGCATCGTGGGCCATCAGGCGGCCAATGACGGTGGAGTCGATATCGGCCGAAAGGGATGTCTCAGGAGTGGACCACTCGTCAAGTGCCGGGTCGGGGGGGAACTGAGTGGTCTGTGAATGAGAAAATGGATCCCCTGCCAGGTGTCCGGGGCCGTTGCTGAGGTACCAGGAGGAACCTTCCGTGCCGCGTCCGACCCTCAGCCGGCGGAGCCACCCGCCGGGCTTCAGCACGGTCTCGTACGCGCTGCGCACCGCCTGCCGAGAGACCCCGGCTTCCTCTGCCGCCTGGCGCTCGCTTGCAGCGTGCAGACGGCCTCCGGCGGCTTCAGCGAAGTTGAGATGCGCGCGCAACACCCGCAAGGCGGTGCGTCCTCGCTCACTGCGCCATGGCGTGACTTCGATGCGGTCGCGAAGGGCAGCGAGGTCTTCATGGACGTCCTGGCGAGAAGCAACCTGCACCGTGTTGCTGACCGTTACGCTGGCGCTCTCCCAGACGCGCTCGATGTACGCAAGGGCGCGCGCTTGTCCCGAACGCAGGGCGATGTTCTGCGCATGCTTGCCGCCCTCGTGATCCGGGTGCATGAGCAGATCCGTCAACTGGTTGACAGTTCCGCCAACCCGGACCACGTGACAGGCGATAGCCGCTGTGATGCGGTGACCGTGTTCGGCGATCCCCGCCCGAGGGTCGCGCTGGACGACTTGACCTTGACGATCGAGCTTGCTGTAACTACCGGCGGCGTAGCGTCCAGTGAGGTCCCCGAGAAGAACCAGATCAGCCGCTACCCGTGAGAGGTGAGCGAGCCCCTGTCGAGAGGTTTGGGTGCCTGTGACTGCCTCTGGTTGACAGCTTGTCGGGAACGGAGCCTTAGGCGATTGGTGCGGAGAGGGGGTCTCGTGTGGCATTCTGGGGTCGTCTCGCAAAGACAGGGACGCCACCCAGGCCCGCTAAAACCACGGGTGGTGCCCGGAACCGACCTCCAATCGGTGCCAACGAAGCCTCCAGGACGGCAATCCTGGGGGCTTTCGTGTACCTGGCGCCGGTCGGGGGTAGGCGTCCCCAACGCGGCTCGACCGGAGACGCGCCTAGGGCTTCTCGGAGAAGTTGCTCGTGATCCACACCGGTCAACTTGGGTCTCTTTGAGGCCGGATACAGAGTTCACTACCTCTGACTGCCTCTGAGTGACCCGGGTCGAACCGGGGTCGAATCAGAGCGTTTTCCTCTGACTGCCTCCAGTCGTCTCTGCAACCCGTCCTAGCAGGTCACAGCCGATCCGATCCGCGAAGCTGCAGGTCAGCAGGGTGCATCAGGAATACCCACCGTATCCGGCACCCCGTGCCTTCTGCTCCTGAGGTCCGTCTGACGGACACGGAACACTGGGTGTCGAGACGGTGGCCGCGTCCTTACATGTCGGACACGTCTTCGCCGGTGCGGGGTGCTGCGCGGACCCTGTGGATCTTCACCAGTCCGTCCGAACCGGGCGGCTCCGCTCCGGCCACCGGCGCCCCTTTCATCGGCGTCCCTTGGGGTCCCCGGGAGCAGGAGGCGGAGGCGGTGGGGGAGGAGGCGGCGGGGGCGGGGGCGGCTTCTCGTCCGACCCGGACCGGCGCCGACCCCCGGGCCGGGCCCGCGGGACCTGTTCTGCGCGGACAGCCGCGCCGCCCTGGACCAGACCGGCATCCCCGGCGCCAGAGAGCGCTGCGTCCTGCT
>NZ_JBEYVC010000234.1:0-14417 GCF_040643855.1 Streptomyces sp. NPDC047072
AACGGTCCGTCGCAGGAGCGGGTGATCCGGGCGGCGTTGGCGGATGCGGGGTTGGGGACGGGGGATGTGGATGTGGTGGAGGCGCATGGGACGGGCACGCGGTTGGGTGATCCGATCGAGGCCCAGGCGCTGTTGAACACCTACGGCCAAGACCGCGACACGCCCCTTTACCTCGGATCCTTGAAGTCGAACATCGGTCATTCGTCCGCTGCCGCGGGCATCGGTGGTGTCATCAAGGCGGTGCTGGCGCTCGGGCACGGTGTCATGCCGAGGACACTCCATGCCGAGGAACCGACCCCGATGGTCGACTGGGACAGCGGCACAGTGCAGTTGCTCACCGAGACCACCCCCTGGCCCGACCTGGACCGGCCGCGCCGCGCCGCCGTCTCCTCCTTCGGGGCGTCGGGGACCAACGCCCACGTCGTCCTCGAACACCATCACGACGCGATGACGACAGCTGCTCCGAAACACTTCGACGGGCCGGTCGCCTGGCTCCTGTCGGGCGCCACGGAGGCCGGACTGCGTGGACAGGTCGACCGCATACGGGAGTTCGCCGCCGGACGCCGTCCCGAGGAGGTGGCCCGCGCGCTGCTGGGCCGCGCTCAACTCCGCCACCGCCGCTGTGCCGTGGGCCGGACGACCGAGGAGCTTCTCAGCGGGCTGGACCGGTCGGACACCGGGGCCACCGGAGTCGCCGCCTCGCGTGCGCGCCCGGTGTTCGTCTTTCCCGGACAGGGCTGGCAGTGGACCGGCATGGGGCGCCGGCTCCTCGATGAGCAGCCGGTCTTCGCCGCCGCCGTCTCCGAGGTGGACACCCTGGTGCAGGAGTTGGCCGACTGGTCACCGCTCGCGGTGCTGCGCGGGGACACCCCGGCCGAACGGGTCGACGTGGTGCAGCCGGTGATGTTCGCCGTACTCGTCGGACTGGCCCGGCTGTGGGAGGACGCCGGAGTACGGCCCGCCGCCGTCGTCGGTCACTCGCAGGGCGAGATCGCCGCCGCCCATGTGGCGGGCATCCTCTCCCTGAAGGACGCGGTGCGTGTCGTCGTGGGCCGTTCGCGTGCGCTGGTCGCGCTGGCGGGCGCCGGTGGCATGGCCTCGGTCGCCGCCGACGCGGAGCGGGTCGGAGCGTGGGCTCGGCCGTACGACGGTGTGGAGGTGGCGGCGATCAACGGGCCCCGAGCCACGGTGGTGTCGGGACCGGTCGCGGCACTGACCGCGTTCCTGGACGCCTGCCGGGAGCGGGGCGTACGCACGCGGACGATCGACGTCGACTACGCCTCGCACGGCCCGGCGGTCGAAGCGGTACGGGAACGGATCCTGGCGGAGCTCGAGGGCATAGACCCCCGGACCGCACGGGTGCCGATGCACTCGACGACCACCGGCCTGGAACTGGACGGTCCGCAACTCGGCCCCGAGTACTGGTACGAGAACCTCCGCCGGCCCGTCGCGTTCGGGCCGGTCGTGGAAGGACTGCTGGACCGGCCGATGTTCATCGAGGTCAGCGCCCATCCGGTGCTCGTGCCCAGCCTGGAGCAGATCGCCGAGGAGGCCGGCGTCACTCCGCACGTCCAGCCCACCCTGACGCGGGACGCCGACGGCACGGAGGGCTGGCTGGAGGCACTCGGCCGGGCCTGGACGGCAGGAGCGGGCGTGAACTGGACCGGGACACTGGGCGAGGCCGCCGGCGCCGCCGAACTGCCCGTCTACGACTTCGACCACGCCCGCTACTGGGCGCCGGACACCGGCCCGGCCGCCGACGCAGGCAAGCTCGGTGTGGAGGATCTCGGGCACCCCCTGCTCGGCTCGGCCGTCACGGTCGCGGGCGACGACGGCGATGTCGTCCTGTCCGGACGGCTGACGCCGACAGGCTGGCTCGCGGACCACCGCGTGGCGTCCACCGTCGTCGTCCCGGGGACGGCGTTCGTCGAGATGGCGCTGCGGGCCGGTCGGCTGGTGTCCGCCGGGCGCGTCGAGGAACTGGTCGTCGTCGAACCCCTGGCCCTCGTGTCGGCCGTGGACGTCCAGGTGGTCGTCGACACCGAACACCGGTTCACGGTGTACGCGCGCCCGGCCGACAGCCGCGCCTTCACCGTTCACGCGGTGGGCACTCTGGGCCCCGAGGACCCCCCGCCGGCCACCTTCGACTGGGGCACGGCCTGGCCGCCGCCCACCGCGAGCCCCGTCGACCTCGGAGGCTTCTACGAGGAGCTGGCGGACCGCGGCTACGGGTACGGGCCTGTCTTCCAGGGCTTGCGCGCCGCGTGGCGCGGCCCGGACGGAACGGTGTTCGGAGAAGTGGAACTCCCGGACGGCGCGGGTGAGGTGGACCGGTTCGGTGTGCACCCGGCGCTGCTGGACTCCGCCGCCCACCTCACAGCCGTCGGTGGACTGCTGCCGGCCGACGGGCTCTGGCTGCCGTACAGCTGGCAGGGCGTCCGGTTGTACGCCACCGGGTCCCGGCGGGCCCGGGTCCGGATCGCCGCCGAGGGGGAGGGCACCCTGCGGGTCGAACTCGCCGACGAGTCGGGCACCCCGCTGGCCCGCGTCGCCCAGCTGCGCGCCCGCCCGAGCCGGGCCCGATCGGCGCGGGTCGGCGGAGTGCACCGGGTCGACCGGACCCCCCTCGGGGACGCGCCGGAATTCCGTGGGCGCGTGGCCGTCATCGGCGACCTGGAGGTGACCGGCGCGGTCCCTTGCAAGGGCCTCGTCGACGTCCCCGCCGGTACGGCCTGGGTCCTGGTCGATCTGCGCGGCCCCGACACGGACGTCGACACCGAGCCGGAAGCCTCCGCCGCCCACCAGGTCGCCGAGGCCGGTCTGCGCCTGTTCCAGGAGCTGGCCGGCATCCACGCGGCCGACTGGGGTGTCACCGTCGTCACCCGGGCCGGCGACCTGGCCGCGAGCGTCCTGCACGGCATGACCCGTACGGCCCGCAACGAACTGCCCCTGCCCGTCACCCTGCTGGAGACCGACGCCGGCCCCGTCGACTGGCGCCGGATCCTCGGCCACGTCGCACGAGAACCCCAGCTCTTCTGGCACGGCGGACAGCTGCTCGCCCCGCGCGTCAGGGACGCGGAGCAGGGCATCGGCGATGTGCAGGGGTTCACGACCGACGACTCCTGGCATCTGGCCGCGGGCGGCACGGGCTCCTTCGACGACATCGCTCCCGTCGTCGCCCCGCACCGGCCGCTGCCACCGGGCCACGTCAGGCTCCACCAGCGTGCCGCGGGCTTGAACTTCCACGACGTCGTCGTAGCCCTGAACATGGTCCCCGGTGACGACGCCTTCGGTGGCGAGGGGGCCGGAGAAGTCGTGGAGACCGGACCCGGGGTCGCCGGACTGCGGGTCGGCGACCGGGTGTTCGGCGTGATGCCCGACGCGTTCGCGCCCGTCACCGTCGCGGACGCCCGGACCGTCGTACGGATGCCGCAGGAGTGGACGTGGCAACAGGCGGCCGCCGTGCCGGCGGCCCACATCACGGCCTACTACGCGCTGGTCGACCTGGCCGGACTGCGGCCCGGCGAGCGGATCCTGATCCACGCGGCGACCGGCGGCGTCGGCATGGCCGCCCTCCACCTCGCCCGCCACCTCGGCGCCGAGGTGTACGCGACCGCGTCCGCGGCCAAATGGCCGGTGCTGGAGGCGATGGGAATCCCTCCGGAACGTATCGCCGACTCCCGCACCACCGAGTACGCCGAGACCTTCGCGGGGCACGACATCGATGTGTCCCTGGGCTCGCTCGCCGGGGCGCAGGTCGACGCCACCCTCTCTCTCCTCGGAGTGGGCGGCCGTCACCTGGAGATGGGCAAGACCGACGTCCGTGACCCCGCCGAGGTCGCCCGTCTCCACCCGGGCGTCACCTACCGCGCTTTCGACGCCGCCGAGGCCGGACCGGACCGCACCCACGACATCCTCACCGAGGTGGTCGCGCTCTTCGCCGCCGGTCACCTCCACCACCCGCCCGTCACCGCCTGGCCGCTGCCCCGGGCCCGGCAGGCGCTGCGGCACCTGGCCCGGGGCGGGCACGTGGGCAAGAACGTCCTGACGGTCGCGCCACCTCTCGACCCCGACGGCACCGTCCTGATCACCGGCGGCACCGGCACCCTGGGGGCCCTGGCCGCACGCCACCTCGCCGCCCCCGGCCGACGCCTCCTGCTGCTGTCCCGACAGGGACTGCGGGCACCGGGCGCGCCCGAGCTGCGGGAGGAACTCACGGCGCTGGGCGCCCACGTGACGATCACCGCCTGTGACACCACCGACCGTGCGCGTCTCGCCGCCGCCCTCACCGGTCACCGGCTGACGGCCGTCATCCACACCGCCGGCGTACTGCGCGACGCGACCCTCCCCAACCAGACTCCCCAGACCCTTCACGAGGTCCTGGCCGCCAAGGTGGACACCGCCGTCCACCTCCACCACCTCACCCGGGACACCCCCCTGGCCGCGTTCGTCCTGTACTCCTCGGCCGCCGGACTGCTGGGCAACCCCGGTCAGGCCAACTACACGGCGGCCAGCACCTATCTGGACGCGCTCGCCGCCCACCGCGCCGCCCACGGACTTCCGGCCACCAGCATCGCCTGGGGACTGTGGACGGAGGCCACAGCCATGACCGCGGGTCGCACCCAGGCCGACCAGGCGCGTATGGCAGCGTCACCGCTCGCCGCACTCACGCCGCAAGAGGGCCTGCGGATGCTCGACGCAGCCGTGGCGGGAACCTCCGCCCACTGTCTCGCCGCCCCGCGCAACCCCGCACACGTGCCCGTCGACCCGCTGTGGGGCACGCCCCGCGTCGAGCGCCCCGCCGGACCAGCGATGGTGAGGGGACGGACTACCGCCCAGCTCCTGGCGGCCGTCCAGCACCACACCGCGGCCGTTCTCGGGAGCACCCCTCGGCAGATCGACCCGCACCGGGGCTTCCTGGACAGCGGCATCGACTCCCTCACCGCGGTCGAGCTGCGCAACCACCTCAACCAGGCCACCGGCCTGCGGCTGACCACCACGACCATCTTCGACCACCCCACCCCCCACGCCCTCGCCCAGTACCTGCACGCCCAGCTCGGCCCGCAGGACAAGCACGCGGAACCAGACCTGCGCGACCTGTTCGCCGCCATACCGGTGGAACGCCTGCGCGGCGCGGGGATCCTCGAACCGCTGCTGAGGCTGGCCGGTGCGGCGGACGACAACGCCGCGGACGTGGAGCGCGGCCGCACCGAGAGCGAGCAGTCCGCCGAGATCGACGAGATGAGCCTGACGGACCTGGTCCGGCTGGCCCGGGGAGACGACTGATGGACGTACCCGGCACCGAGGTCGTGGCCGCGCTGCGCGCCGCCGTCAAAGAACGCGAACGCCTAGCCCGCGAGAACCGGAGGCTGCGCGAAGCCGCACACGAGCCCGTCGCCGTCGTCGGCATGGCCTGCCGGTTCCCGGGCGGTGTCGCCACGCCGGAGGACCTGTGGCGACTGCTGGCGGACGGGACGGATGCCACGGGCGATTTCCCCACCGACCGGAACTGGCCCGCCGATCTCGCGGACGCGGGACGCCCCGGCCGCAGTCACACCTCCCGAGGGGGCTTCCTCGAAGACGTCGCGGGCTTCGACGCCGAACTGTTCGGCATCTCACCCCGCGAAGCCCGCTCCATGGACCCCCAGCAGCGATTGCTCCTGGAAGTGTGCTGGGAGGCCGCCGAACGCACCGGCCTCGACCCCCGCGGTCTGACCGGCACGGCCACCGGCGTCTACGTCGGGGCCTCTTCCTCCGGATACGGGGGCGCGGCACAGGAGGGCGACGGGTACGCCGTACTCGGCAACGCCCTCAGCGTGCTGACCGGCCGGGTGGCGTACACCTTTGGGCTCGAGGGGCCCGCGATCACCGTGGACACCGCCTGTTCCTCCTCCCTGGTGGCCATCCACCTGGCGGTGCAGGCCCTGCGGCGCGACGAGTGCGCGCTCGCACTGGCCGGTGGGGTGAGCGTGATGCCGGTGCCCACGGTGTTCGTGGAGTTCTCCCGGCAGCACGCGCTCTCTCCTGACGGCCGGTGCAAGGCGTACGCGGCGGCCGCCGACGGGTTCGGGGCGGCGGAGGGCGCGGGCGTACTCGTACTGGAACGGCTCTCGGACGCACGCCGCAACGGGCGCCGTGTACTCGCCGTCCTGCGGGGCACAGCCGTCAACCAGGACGGTGCCAGCAGCCGGCTGACCGCCCCCAACGGGCCTGCCCAGGAACGGGTGATCCGAGCCGCCCTCACCGACGCCGGGCTGACCCCCGCGGACGTGGACGTCGTGGAGGGCCATGGCACCGGTACCGCCCTGGGCGACCCGATCGAGATTCAGGCACTCCTCAACACCTACGGCCGGAGCCGGCGGCCCGATCGACCGCTCCACCTGGGTTCGGTGAAGTCGAACATCGGCCACACGCAGGCGGCCGCCGGCGTCGCCGGTGTCCTGAAGACGGTGCTGGCGTTGCGGCACCAGCTGCTGCCGCGGACCCTGCACGTGGACGCACCGACCCCCCGGGCCGACTGGGACTCGGGAGGCATACGGCTGCTCACCGAGCCGGTCGCCTGGCCCGCGGCCGGACATCCGCGCCGCGCCGCGGTCTCCTCCTTCGGGATCTCCGGCACCAACGCGCATGTGATCGTGGAACAGCCCCCCGAGCCGTCCGATGCGACAGAGCGGCAGCCCACGCAGGTCGCGGACGCCACCGCCGTCGCATGGCCCCTGTCGGCCGCCACCCGCGGTGCTCTGCGCGGCCAGGCGCAACGGCTGCGGGCGTACGCGGCGAGCCGGCCGCCTCTGGAGGTGGCTCGCGGACTCGCGACCAGGGCGCCGCTGCGCCACCGCCTGTGCCCGACCGGTACCTCCGCCGGCGAACTGCTCGCGGGCCTGGACGCCTACTTGGCCACCGGCACGGGCGGGGCGGTCGCCACGGAGCCGGATCCGGTGTGGGTGTTCCCGGGACAGGGATGGCAGTGGCGCGGGATGGGGCGCGCCCTGCTGGCCGACCAGCCCGTGTTCGCCGAGGCCGTCGGCCAGGTGGACGCCCTCGTACGGGAGTCAGAGGGCTGGTCGCCGACGGAAGTGCTGCACGGTGGGGCCGAGACGGACCGGGTGGACGTCCTCCAACCCGTGCTGTTCGCCGTCATGGTGGGTCTGGCGCGTCTTTGGGAGTCGGTCGGCGTCCGCCCCGCGGCTGTGGTCGGACACTCCCAGGGCGAGATCGCCGCCGCGCACATCGCCGGTGTGCTCACCTTGGAGGACGCGGTACGGGTCGTGGTGCGCAGGTCCCGGACGCTCGCGAAGGGTGCGGTGGGTGGCCGGATGGCCTCACTGGCGGCAGGACCCGACGAGGTGCGCGGCTGGCTCGACGGAGTCCCGGATCTCGTCGTGGCGGCCGTCAACAGTCCCCTTTCCACCGTCGTCTCCGGGCCCGCCGACGCCGTACGGCACCTCTTGGAACGGTGCGAGAGCCAGGGCACCCGGGCCAGGATGCTCGATGTCGACTACGCCTCCCACGGGCCCCTGATGACACCTACCAGGGACCGGATCCTCACCGAACTGAGCGGAATCGTCCCCGGCCCGGCCCAGGTGCCGCTCTACTCCACCCTCACCGGATCCCTGCTCGACGGGCCCGAGATGGATGCCGGGTACTGGTACGACAACCTGCGCAATCGCGTCCGCTTCGACGACGCCGTCCGGGCCCTGGAGGCGGCGGGCCACACCAGGTTCGTCGAGATCAGCGCCCATCCCGTCCTCACGGCGGCCGTCGAGGAGTGTGTACCGCACGCGGTGGTGCACCCCACGCTGCACCGGGACGGGCCGCCCGACGACTGGCACCGCGCCCTGGGCGAGGTATGGGCCCGGGGCGGGTCCGTCGACTGGAGTGCCGTCCAGGGCAGGGCCCCGTCGACGGATCTGCCGACGTACGCCTTCGACCACCGCCCCTACTGGCTCGCCCCGACCGATGACGAAGGCACCTCGACGGAGTTCTGGCGAGCGGTCCAGCGCGAGGACGCCGACGAACTGGCCGATCTGCTCGCCCTGCGAGCGGGGAGCGGCCGACAGGCGGTGAAGGAACTGCTGCCCGCACTCTCAGGCTGGTACGGCGAGCGCGGCCGCCGGATGACGGCGGACTCCTGGCGGCACGCGGTGGTGTGGCGGCCCGCGGTCACCCCGCCCGCTCGCGAGGTGGCCGGCACCTGGCTCGTGGTCCATCGGCCGGGCGACCCGTCGCACGAGGCCTGCGCACGCATCCTGGCCGACTACGGGGCCCATGCGGTGCCGGTGCCCGCCGACGGCGATCTGGAGGCCGTGGTGGCGGCTCACCGGCCCGCAGGGGTGCTGTCGCTGCTCGCCGGGGGAGGACCGGCCCCGGGAGTGGATCAGCCCCTGCCGAGCTCGGACGCCGCACGAAGTCTGGCCGGAACGGTCGCCCTGCTGCGGGCCGTGGCCCGTACGGATCCCGACACCCCCGTGTGGTCGCTCACGCGGGGAGCGGTGGGGACTCCCGGACACCCGGTGACGGCGCCCGAGCACGCACTCGTCTGGGGGCTGTCCCTGGTCGGCGGACTGGAGAACGCCACAGGCCGGATCCGCTGCGTCGACGTCCCGATCCGTGCTGCGGACGAGCCCTGGTTCGCGGACGCCCTCGTGGCCGCGTTGGCCGACCCGGGGGACGAGGACGGGCTGGCGCTGCGTCCGGAGGGCCGCTACGTCCGGCGGCTGGTGCCCGCTCCCGCCCGGCGGGGGGCGAGTCGGCCCTGGCGGCCCCGGGGAACCACGGTGATCACCGGCGGTACCGGTGCGCTCGGCGCCCACGTCGCCCGACACCTGGCCCGGCTCGGGGCACCGCACCTGCTCCTGCTCTCCCGGCACGGAGGGGCGGCGCCCGGCGCGGACACCCTGCGGGCAGAACTCGAGGCGCTGGGCGCCGGCGTGACCGTCACCGCCTGTGACGTCTCCGACCGTGCCGCGCTCGCCGCCGTCCTGGCCGCCGTACCCGACGAACGGGCCGTCACGGCGGTCGTGCACGCGGCCGGGGTGCTCGGCCCCGGTACCGCGTTGACAGAGCTGACCTCGGCGGAACTCGACGACGTTCTCGCGGCCAAGGCCGATGGCGCCGCCCATCTGTCCGACCTGCTCGCCGACCACCTCCTGGACGCCTTCGTGCTCTTCTCCTCCGGTGCCGCTGTCTGGGGCACGGTGGGGCAGGCCGCGTACGCCGCCGCCAACGCCTACCTCGACGCGCTGGCCGAGCGACGGCGGGCCGAAGGACTGGCGGCGACCTCGATCGCGTGGGGCAGCTGGTCCGGTGGAGGCCTGGCCGACACGGCTGAGCGAGCCGAATGGATGGGACGCGGTGGTCTGGAGCCGATGGATCCGGGACCGGCACTGGCCGCCCTCCAGGAGGCCGTCGAGATCGGTGATACGACGGTCTCGATCGCCCGAATGGACTGGGCGCGGTTCCACGAGATCTACTGCGCCGCCCGTCCTCGGCCCCTGTTGACCGAGCTGCCCCTGACCACCGGGCGCGCGGCACCGGAGGAAGCGGTCGAGGAAGACCCGGACACCGCTCCTCCGCGAGCCGGGAGCCGTTTTCGCGCACTGGAGCCCGTCGAGCGCCGAGCCGCGCTCCTCGATCTGATCCGTGAACAGACCGCGGCCCTGCTCGGCTACGGCGAGGACACCGAACTGCCACCCACGACACCGTTCCGCGACCTCGGATACGACTCGGCCGCCGGTGTGCTGCTGCGCAACCGGCTGGCCGACGCGACCGGCCTGCGGCTGCCCGCAGCGATGATCTTCGACCATCCGACCCCGCACAAGCTGGCTGCCCACCTGGCCGAGACGCTGGACGCCTCCCCGTTGGAACAGCTCGCCGCCCTGGAGTCCGCGCTGGCCACGTCCTCCGCCGAGACACGCGAGTCCGCTGTCACCCGCCTGCTCGCCCTCGCGCGCACGCTCGCACCCTCGGGAACATCACCCGCGGCCACGGACGCCGGGGCGCTCACGACCGACGAGGAGCTGTTCGCGGTGATCGACCGGGAACTCGGCGAGGACTGACCCCGCGCCTCACACGTTCACAGCGACAGCCCCGACTCCAGTTGCCCGATGGCCCGGTCGACGAGGGGCGCCACGTCCGCCTGCGGATCGTCGGCCATCGCGGCGAGGACGGCCATCATCACGCCGACCAGCGCACCGGCGAGCGTCCGCACGGCGAAGTCGTCCGGGCGGCGGCCGGTGCGCTCGGCGACGGCGTCACCGAGAAGGTTCATGGCCTCGGCGAACTGGCCGAGCATGGACGCGCGCAGCGCGGGCACGGCCTGGATCAGCGCGATCCGCTCGCGCTGCTCGGCGCGCTGTTGCGCGTCCAGCGAGCCGAAGACCTCTCGGAACGCACTGCGCAGCGCCTGTATCGGGGGAACCTCGGCCGGTTGCGCCCGGTAGGCGGCGACGAGCTCGGGATCGTAGTCGTCGGACAGGACCAGCGCTTCCTTGGTGGGGAAGTAACGGAAGAACGTCGTCTCGGAGACCTCGGCCGCGTCGATGATCTGCTCGATCCTCGTGGCGTCGTAGCCCTGTTCGCGGAACAGCCGCAGCGCATGACTCTGGATGGTGGCGCGTGTGCGGGCCTTCTTGCGTTCCCGCAGCCCGACCGGGGGCGGCTTGATCTCAGAGGTCCTCGGTGACATAGCGGCTCTACTTTACGGCGTCACGGACCGGCGCCGGATCCTGACGCGTCCCGCGCTCCGCCCGGTGCGGCAGAAAGACCAGAGCCAGGACGATCCCCGCGAGTGCGATCCCCGCCGACACTAGCATGGCCGTCTTGATGCCGTACGTGAACGCGTCCTGGACCTGCCCGGTCAGTGCGGCCGAGCGGAGCCGTTCGGCGAGTGCCATCCCCTCGTAGACGCTGTGCCGGGCGCTCGCGGCATCGTCCGAGGAGAGGGCGGGCAGAGCGAGGTGCCCCTGGTAGGCGGCGGCCACCACGCTCCCCATGACCGCGGTGCCGAGTGGCGCGCTGGTCTTCTGGAACGCCTGGACGACCGCGGAGCCGATCCCGCTGCGGTCGGCGGACAGCTGGGACAGTGCCACGGCCGTCGCCGCGGTCAGCGTCAGCCCGGTTCCCGCGCACAGCACGGTCATCCAGACCGCGACGAACAGCGTGCTGGACCCGGTGCTCGTGGCGGTCCCGAGAAGCGAACCCACCACGATGAGGGCGAACCCGAGGGACACCGTGAGTTTTGCCCCGACCACGCGGGCCAGCCGACTGGCGGGCGCAGCACCGAGGATGAGACCGCCGACGAGCGGGAGCAGACGCAGCCCCGAGCCCAGGGCGTCCACGCCCCGCACCGCCTGGAAGTACTGCGGCATGACGAACAGCAGGCCCACCATGCTCAGCCCCGACACCCCGCTGAGCAGAGCGCCCCAGGTGAACAGCTTGGAGCGAAAGAGCGCGGGATCGATCAGCGGCTGGCCACCGCGTGCGGTGACGCGCTTCTCCCACAGGAAGAAACCGCCGAGCAGGGCCAGCCCGGCGACGATGGTCACCGTGCTCACCGGGTGGGTCCAGCCGTGTTCGCCCGCGTCGACGAGGCCGTAGGTCAACAGGACGAGTCCCGTCGTCGACAGGGCGATGCCGGTCGGGTCCAGGTGCGGCCGGTCGGATGCCCTGGACTCCGGTACCAGCACCATGCCCACGACGAGACCGACCACGACGACCGGAACGTTCAGCAGGAACACCCAGCCCCACCAGAAGTGCGACAGCATCCAGCCGCCCAGGACCGGGCCGAGCGGCAGGGCGAGGAAGTTGGCGGCCTCGTAGATCCCGACCGCCCGGGGGCGCTCCTCGTCGGTGAACAGCACGGTCAGCGCCGAAAGCGCCATGACGGTGACCCCGGCCCCCGCCACACCCATGATCAGCCGAGCGATCAGGAACACCGTCGCGTCGGGCGCGTAGGCGCACAGGACCGAGCCGACGCCGAACAGTGCCAGCGAGAAGAGCAGGAGCTTCTTGCGGCCGTAGCGGTCACCGATGAGGCCCGCCGGCAGTACGGCGGCGGCCAGCATCAGCAGATAGCCGGACGAGAACCACTCCAGTGAAGCCTGCGAGGCGTCCAGTGACCGGGCGAGTGTCGGCAGTGCCACCGAGAGCACCGTGCCGTCCAGACTCACCGCAAGGATGCTCAGGCTCACTGCCCCGAGCGCCCACCACTTCTGCCTGCCTGTCTCATGCATAACGGTAACCTCCAAATGGAGGTTACCCCCTTCAGCGAGTGACTGTCGCCTCGCGGGAACCGGAGTCCTGTACGCGGTGAGCCGAAGCCGGCGAGTCTGCGGTGCGGGAGCCGACTTTCGCCTGCCTCATCCCAGGAGGCCTGGATCTGTCCGATGCCCGCTGGGAGTCCACCGATCCGGTGCCGTCCGTCTGGCGCTTCGAACGCCGGAGCCGGGCCCCGGACTTCGGTCGACCGCCCTGGAACGATCTCCCGCGCTGGCGAAGACATCCGACCTGCTCCCCCTGCAGGGCTGCCCGCGCTGCTCAAGGCTCTTCTGGCTGACGGCCCGCTTGGAGAACCGGTGGTGGTGGACGGTTGACGCGGGATCGGCCATGGCAAGGATGCGTGCACCAAGAAGATCGGGACAGAATGGCCCGCACTACTCTCTGAGGAACTCGAAAAATACAGTCGGCGATGCGCCGAGTTGGTTCGACTCGACCTCCAGGAACGATGCCGCCGGAGTACGGCGACCGGTGCGCGCTCGTCTTCTGCGCCGTCGCGACCAGGCGGCCGCGCCCCCGCCGGCGCCGACCGCCCGCTCGAAGAGCAGATCACCCAACTCGCGCCCCACTGCCCGCGCGTCGGTGCCTTATCCTGCTTGGCGTCGTGCCTGCCCAGCATCTAGGTCAACCCCGTAGGTCTGGCCGCCCAGATGAAGCAACACGGCCTCCCCGCAGGCGCTGCACGCGACACCGCGCTGACGGCGGGCCATCGTAGACCTGCCGCCCGTCGTCGCTTCCGACCTCGTCGGCATCAGCCCCGCGACCGCCCAGCGCTGGTTCCAGCCCGCCGGGAAACAGCTGGCCGCCGTACCTCGCCACCCGGCAGTGATCACGGTCGTAGCGAGCGACCAGAACGGCCGGCCCGAATCGTTACGGCTGCCCAGGTGCGCTGTCCTCGGCCAGGGCCTGGGTGCCGAGGACGTTGAGGAGCCTGAGCCGGTCGGCGGCGTCGCTGTCAGGCGCGGCGGTGTAGGTGACGATGCGCAGATCACTGCCGGGGGCCACGAGCACGTCGCAGTCGAAGGTGAAGGTGCCGACGTCGGGGTGATGGACGGTCTTGGTGTCCGACTCGTGGATGCCCACGATGCCCGTGTCCCACAGCCGTGCGAAGCCGGTGCTGACACCCCGCAGGTCCCTGATCAGGGAGCGCAGGCCGGCATCGGCGGGGTAGCGGGCGGTGGCCGCCCTGAGATCGCCCACCAGGGCCGCCTCGAACCGGGCTTCCTGCTCGGGGGAGTGGCTGACCCGGCTGGGCACGCCGGCGAAGTGCCGCCAGGCGATGTTGCGTTCGCGCCCACGCAGCGCGGACGCGTCTCCGAACAGGGCGGCCCACAACGGGTTCCACAGGATCAGGTTCCACGCCGCGTCATGCACGCTCAGCGGTGAGCCGTCCAGATGGTCGAGCAGCCGTCGGACCCCTGGTGGGATGTGCGCCGAGATCTGCCCGGGGCCCGGCGCCGGCTGCCCCGCGAGGAGATAGAGGTATTCGCGCTCGGCCGCCGACAACCGCAGCGCGCGGGCGAGCGAGGACAGGACCTGTGCCGACGGGGAGGTGGCCCGGCCCTGTTCGAGGCGGGTGATGTAGTCCACCGACAGGCTGGCGAGCTGCGCCAGTTCCTCGCGGCGCAGCCCGGCGGCCCGACGTACCCCGCCCGTGGGCAGTCCGACGGTTGCGGGGTCGGCCCGGTCCCGCCAGGTGTGCAGGGCTCTGCCCAGTTCCCCGGATTCGCTCATCGTTCCAGTATCGCGTCGCCGCGTCCGGACAGCCTGGTACTGCCGGTCCACCGGCTGAGGCGGGCACTGTCTGTCCGTGCGCGGTCCGGGGAGGGTGGAGGCGTCACCACCTCACCGAGCACGGAGTGAACACATGACCACCACGTTGATCACCGGAGCCAACAAGGGCCTGGGTTTCGAGACGGCCAGCCGCCTGATCGAGGCCGGGCACACCGTCTACGTCGGGGCGCGCGATGCGGAGCGCGGCCGGGAGGCGGCCGAGCGACTCGGCGCCCGCTTCGTCCAACTCGACGTCACCGACGAGGACTCGGTCAAGGCCGCCGCAGAGTTCGTCCGCGCGGACGCCGGCCGTCTCGACGTCCTGGATGCCGCCGACGATGCCGATGAGCATGCACAGCACCGTGAGC
>NZ_JBEYVC010000235.1:0-14248 GCF_040643855.1 Streptomyces sp. NPDC047072
GCCATGGGGCAGGTGTTCGCTCTGCTGTCGGTCGGGGCGATGCTGCTGTTCGCCACGTCCAGCACCTCCCACGCGGTGGCGTCGGCGCCGACGGTCCGCGGCGGATCGCCCAGTCGGGCGGCGGGCCGGTCGGCGTACAGGGCGTGTCCGTAGCGCGCGGACATCGACAGCAGGAACCGGGACCGGTGCACCGAGCGGACCGGCACACCCGCGCCGTCCACGAGCAGCACCCCGGACACGTCGGGCGACCCGGTCAGCAGCGCCCGCACCTGCCCCGCGGAGGCCGTGGCGGGCAACAACGCGGCCGGCCGCACGAACTCCCGTACCGACGGCCCGGACCGGGGGAGCGCACCAGCACCGGGGGAGCGGGGCGGGACGTACACGTCCACCGCGGGCAGCCGGGAGGGCGGCGCGAACAGCATGCCCTGCGCCAGCTGAGCGCCGGCCGACAGCGCGGTAGCACACTGCAGTTCGGTCTCGACGCCCTCCACGCAGCAGAGCGCCCCGAGTTCGTCGCACAGGGTGCGCAGCGCCCGCACCGCCGCGGGGCGCGCCAACAGGGACGCGTCGAGCTTGACGAGGTCGGGTGACATGTCGACAAGTAGTCGCAGTGGTACGTCGCCGTCCCCGATGCCGTCCGCACTGATCCGGAAGCCCTGCCCCCGCAGCTCGGCCACCGCCTCCAGCAGCGCCTGATGCGGCACGTGCGTGTACGGCGGCCCCACGTCGACGGTCACCTCCCACGGCAGCCGCCCGGCCTCCCGCACCGCGCTGTGCAGCAGGGCGAGCCCGCCGAGGTCGGCCAGGGTCCCGGCGAACACGTTGACGTGCAGCGGCAGCAGAGTCTCCCGACGGATCGCCGCTCGGACCGCCAACACGGCCAGCCTGGCGTCGAGTTCGGGATCCCGTCGCGCCTCCGCCAGGATGTCCCCGGTCTCCGGGCGGGCCAGTATCTCCAGCCCCGCGACCGCGCCGGTGGTCAGGTTGACCACCGGTTGGAAGGCGAAGCGGAGAGTGTCCGTCCAGGAGCGCACGGGAGCATGATGGCGCCGTTCGCACACGCCCAAGCGCAGTTCATGAGACGTTCACGCAGGATTCCGGGACGCTCACACAGCGTGCGGGAAACCCCTTTCCGCGGTTCACCGTACGGCGATCACCGCCGACCCGTGCCCGAACAGCCCCTGGTTCGCGGTGATCCCCACGCGCGCGCCCGGAATCTGGCGCTCACCCGCAGCCCCCCTCAACTGCCAGGTCAGCTCACACACTTGCGCGATGGCCTGGGCCGGCACCGCCTCACCGAAGGACGCGAGCCCACCACTCGTGTTGACCGGTATGCGCCCACCCGGCGCCGTCGCCCCCTCACGCAGCAGCTTGGCCCCCTCGCCCTCACCGCACAGCCCCAGGTCCTCGTACCACTGCAACTCCAGGGCGGTGGACAGGTCGTAGACCTCGGCGAGGGACAGGTCCTCCGGCCCGGCGCCGGCCTCCTCGTAGGCGGCGCGGGCGATCGAGGCCCGGAACGTCTCGTCGGCCGGCTCCACCGCCACCGCCGAGTCCGTCGCGATGTCCGGCAGATCCAGCACGGTGTTCGGATAGGTCGGCGTCACCGTGGACACCGCCCTGATCCGTACCGGCTCGGCCACGCCCCGCCGACGCGCGAACTCCATGCTGGAGAGCACCAGTGCCGCCCCGCCGTCCGACGTGGCGCAGATGTCGAGGAGCCGCAGCGGATCGGCCACCACGGCCGAGGCGGCCACCTCCTCGGCGCTCACCCGCTTGCGGTAGCGCGCGTACGGGTTCAGCGCGCCCAGGGCGGAGTTCTTCACCTTGACCTGGGCGAAGTCCTCCAGGGTGTCCCCGTGGACGGCCATCCGCCGCCGCGCGTACAGCCCGAAGTACGTGGGGTTGGTCGCCCCGAGGACCCGGAACCGCAGCCAGTCCGGATCGTCCGGCCGGTCGCCGCCGGCCGGCCGGAAGAAGCCCTTGGGTGCGGCATCGGCGCCCACCACGAGCACCACCTCGGCCAGTCCCGCGAGGATCTGTGCCCGCGCGGCGGCCACGGCCTGCGCCCCCGACGCGCACGCCGCGTACACGCTCGCTACCCGGGCGCCCTGCCAGCCCAGCGCCTTGGCGAAGGTCGCGCCCGCCACATACCCGGGATAGCCGCCCCGCACGGTGTCCGCGCCGACGATCGAGCCGACCTCCCGCCACTCCAGCCCCGCGTCGGCGAGCGCCGCCCGCGCGGCCGCCACGCCGTACTCGACGAAGCCGCGCCCCCACTTGCCCCACGGGTGCATCCCCGCGCCGAGCACCGCCACCTCTCCCGTCATGCCCTCACCCCCGTCGGTCGCCACTGCCAGGTCGTCCAGACCGTTTCCCCGTCGTCGTCGAGCACCCCGGGGACGACCTCCACCTCCATGCCCACCGCCAGATCGGCGACGGTCACCCCGGGAACCGCCTGACCCAGCACCACGATCCGCTCGGCGGGCAGTTCTACGGCGATCAACGTGTACGGCTCCCACGGAAGTTCCGGATTGGTCACATAGGGTGACGGAGGTCGGTACCGGCTGTCGGTGTACGACCAGACGCGGCCGCGGCGCGACAGCGGGACCTCGGCCAGCTCGCCGCCGGCGCAGGCGGGATTGCGGCAGTGGCCGTCCTCGCGCGGGAAGAAGACCGAGGCACAGGCGGAGCAGCGCGTGCCGATGAGCGTGAAGTCGTCCCCGTCGCCGGCGAACCATCCGGCGACCACTGGTGTGCGCGTACGCGGCAAGGTTCCCTCCCCGGACCAGATCTGACGGACCGTCAGAAGTGTCGCACGGGCGACGGCAAAGAGGCAGAGGGGTCGACGAAACCTGAGCACCCGATGATCGGATACAGTCCGCCGCGTGTCCGAAACTCAAGCCTCCAACTCCAACTCCGCGCCCGGCTCCCACTGTTCGAGCTGCGGAGCGCCCTACGGAGAGGGCGTCGCGGGCTGGCCCCGCACCTGTCCCGCCTGCACCACCGTGACCTACCGCAATCCGCTGCCGGTAGCCGTGGCCCTCCAGCCCGTGTACGACACCCAGGGCACCGCCCTGGTCGTCATCACCCGAACCGTCGCCCCCGCGCGCGGAGGCGTCGCGCTGCCCGGCGGCTTCGTCGACGACCGCGAGGACTGGCGACATGCCGTCGTCCGTGAACTCAAGGAGGAGACCGGCATCGACGCAGCGAGCCGCGACGTACGGCTCGCCGACGCGATGAGCTCCCCCGACGGGCATCTCCTGCTGTTCGGGAGCCTGCCCGAGCGCCCGGCCGACGGCCTCCCGCGCTCCGCCGCCACGGACGAGACGGAGGGCTGGCACCTGCTGCGCCGGCCCGAGGAACTCGCCTTTCCCCTGCACACCCTGGCCGTGCGCGCCTGGTTCGAGGGCCGCTACCTCTGAGGCTCAGCCCCCGAGGCCACGCAGCCGCACCGGATGGGACGGCTCGCTGACGCCGTCCTCACCCTCCCGCTGCACGACCACCCGCCGTCCCTCCCAGCGGGCGACGTAACGCTCGATCTCCGGATCGTCCCAGCCGTCGCCCGCATCAGCCACGACCAGGCTTCCCCCACTCCGTCCACGCGCCGGCGCCCACACCTCCAGCTCGATGCCGCCGTCCTCACCCCGCACCGGGATCACGGCACCCGCGCGCGCGAGCACCGGGATCCGCGACGGCGGAGCGTCGACGAGCACCTGGCCAGGCCCCTCGTACACCTGCTCTGTGGCGGTGTCGTACCAACGTCCCCGCGGCAGCTGGACCGCACGCCGATCGGTACCCGGACCGAGCACCGGCGCCACGAGCAGGGAGTCCCCCAGCAGGAAGGCGTCCTCGCAGTCCCGCAGCGCGCGGTCCTCCGGCGCGGCCCACCACAGGGGCCGCACATAAGGCGCTCCGGTACGGCGTGCGAGATGCGCCAGGGTCATGAAGTACGGCTGCAACCGCCTGCGCTCGAGGAGCGCCACGCGCGCGTGCTCCAGCACCTCCGCGCCGAACTCCCACGGCTCCCTGCGCCCGGCCCGCATGCTCGCGTGGGTGCGGAACAGCGGCAGATACGCGCCGAGTTGGAACCAGCGCAGATACAGCTCGGGTGACGGGCTGCCGTCGAAGCCTCCGATGTCCGGTCCCGAGTACGGCACCCCGCACAGCCCGAGTCCCATCACGAGCGACAAGGAGGCCCGCAAACCGGGCCAGCCGGTGGCCACATCGCCGGACCAGGTGCCGCCGTATCTCTGTATGCCGGCCCACCCGGAGCGCGAGAACAGGAACGGCCGCTCGTCGGGGAGCAGTTCGCGCAGCCCCTCGTAGCCGGCCTGCGCCATGCACAGCGCATAGACGTTGTGCGCCTCGCGGTGGTCGCCGCCCCGGCCCTCCAGGGCGTGCCGGGCCGAGCGGGGCAGTGTGGGCTCACCGAAGGCGGTGAAGGACGTGGGCTCGTTCATGTCGTGCCAGAAACCCGAGAAGCCCGCCGAGAGCCGCTCCTGGTACAGACGACCCCACCATGCCCGTACGCGCGCGTGCGTGAAGTCCGGAAACACCGACTCGCCCGCCCAGACGACCCCTTCCACGGGTCGCCCCGAGGAGTCCCGTATGAACGCGTCCTCGGCCGTCCCGGTGTCGTACACGGCGTTGCCCGGCTCGGCCCTGACCGCCGGGTTGACGATCGACACCAGGCGGATGCCGTCCCGCCGCAGCTCCTCGGCCAGTTGGGGCAGCTTGGGGAAGCGCTCCTGGTCGACCGTGAACACCTGGTGCGCGTCGTAGTGGTCGATGTCCAGATGGACGGCGTCCAGCGGCAGACCGCGCTCCTGGTACCCGGCGACGATCCGCCGTACTTCCTGCTCGCTCCCGAAGCCCCACCGCGCGTGATGGTGGCCGAGCGCCCAGGACGGCGGCAGCGCGGGCGCCCCGGTCAGGGAGGCCCAGGCGAGCAGCACGCGCGCGGGAGTGCCCACGATCACCCAGCAGCGCAGCGGGCCCCCGTCCATCCGAAGCTCGCTCATGCCCGCCCGGTCGTGTCCGGAACCGGCACCTTCCTCGCCCTCCCGCAGGGTCACCGTGCCGTCCCACGAGGTGTCGTGGAACACCAGATGGGTGGCGGCGTCGGCCACCACCAGCTGCACCGGCATGGTGACGTACAGGGGATCGTCGTCCGGACCGAACGCCCGGCCCGGGTCGGTGTTCCACAGCCGATAAGTTCCGTCCCGCAGCCGGGGGCCCGAGGCCCGTCCGCCGAGCCCGAAGAACCGCGCGTCGGCGGCCACCTCGGACCGCTGCATCCAGCGCGCCGGACCACCCGCCACCGGCTCCCACCATCGTGGGGGCAAATCGCGGCGGAGCATCACTCCACCAGGCGTAGTCACCTCGACCGCTCCGTGCCGCGAGACCACGACCGTCGCCCGCTCGGCCACCACCCGCCAGCCGCCGTCCTTGTCCGGCTCCAGGACGGCCCGGGGGTCCGGCTCCGGGCAGCGGCCCGCCAGCGCGTACGACGGCTCCGGCCCGGCCCCGTCCCAGCCCCAGAAGACGGCTCCGTTGACGGCGACGGTGATCCGCAGCTCGGAGCGGCCGAACCGGATGACCCCGCCGCCCGGCCCGGGCTCCGCGCTCTGCACCGGACCGGGCACCCGTGCCCGCTCGGCCCCCCGCGGCGGCAGGCCCACGGCGTCCACACGCCTGCGGCGCCAAGCCGCCCGTACGGTACGCAACCCCTGGAACACCCCCGCCGAGCCGACCACCTTCACCGATTGCACCAGGTCACGACCGTTCATGCTGCTCACCCTGCCACTCACTGCCCCGCACACGTGTGTCGTTCAACTGCCGTTCACCCGTGCTGGGACCACATCTTCACGGAGCGGACTATGTGGGACGTGCCCTGGCGTAGGAGTTGATCACGTGGCATCGTCCCAGTCAGCCGCGTCACGCGCACACCCCAGCCCGTGCGCGGGAGACGCACACGACGCGCACAGTCCGGGAGCCGCCCCATGTCGACCGTGAACCCCCAGCCGCTCTGGCAGCCAGACCCGGAGCGCATCGCCCGGTCTCGGATCACCGGATTCCAGACATGGGCGGCCGAGCGGCACGGCGCTCCGGCCGACGGGGGCTACGCGGCCCTCCACCGCTGGTCCGTGGACGAGCTGGAGACGTTCTGGGAAGCCGTCACCCAATGGTTCGACGTACGGTTCTCGACGCCCTACGCGCGCGTGCTCGGCGATCGCTCGATGCCCGGCGCCCAGTGGTTCCCCGGAGCCGCCCTCAACTACGCCGAGCACGCCCTGCGCGCGGCCGAGACCCGCGCGGACGAACCCGCCCTCCTGTACGTCGACGAGACCCATGAACCGCGCCCGGTGACCTGGTCCGAGCTCCGCCGCCAGGTGGGCTCCCTGGCCGCCGAACTGCGCGCCCTCGGCGTACGGCCGGGAGACCGTGTCAGCGGCTACCTCCCGAACATCCCGGAGGCCGTGGTCGCCCTCCTCGCCACGGCCGCCGTGGGCGCCGTCTGGACGTCCTGCGCCCCGGACTTCGGCGCCCGCAGCGTCCTCGACCGCTTCCAACAGGTCGAACCCGTCGTCCTGTTCACCGTCGACGGCTACCGCTACGGCGGCAAGCAGCACGACCGCCGTGAGACGGTCGCCGAACTCCGCCGCGAACTACCTTCCTTGCGCGCCGTCGTCCACATCCCGCTCCTCGGTACCGAGACCCCCGAGGGCGCCCTGGAATGGTCGGCACTGACGAGCGCCGACACGGAACCGGTCTTCGAGCAGGTGCCCTTCGCCCACCCCCTGTGGGTCCTCTACTCCTCGGGCACGACCGGCCTCCCCAAGGCCATCGTCCAGTCCCAGGGCGGCATCCTCGTCGAACACCTCAAACAGCTCGGCCTGCACTGCGACCTCGGCCCCGAGGACCGTTTCTTCTGGTACACGTCCACCGGCTGGATGATGTGGAACTTCCTCGTCTCCGGCCTGCTCACCGGCACCACGATCGTCCTGTACGACGGCAGCCCCGGATATCCCGACACGGGCGCCCAATGGCGGGTCGCGGAGCGCACCGGGGCCACCCTTTACGGCACCTCCGCCGCCTATGTCATGGCCTGCCGCAAGGCCGACGTGCACCCAGGGCGCGACTTCGACCTCTCCGCGGTCCAGTGCGTGGCCACCACAGGGTCACCGCTCCCGCC
This sequence comes from Streptomyces sp. NPDC047072, assembly GCF_040643855.1. Taxonomy (NCBI): domain Bacteria; kingdom Bacillati; phylum Actinomycetota; class Actinomycetes; order Kitasatosporales; family Streptomycetaceae; genus Streptomyces; species Streptomyces sp. NPDC047072. The sequence goes on from NZ_JBEYVC010000235.1 coordinate 7,199, forward strand.
CGACGGCTTCCGCTGGCTGCACGACGAGGTCCGCGAGGACCTGTGGATCGCCTCCGTCAGCGGCGGCACGGACGTGTGCTCCTGCTTCGCGGGAGCCGTCCCGACCCTGCCCGTGTACATCGGCGAACTCCAGGCACCCGGCCTCGGCACCGACCTCCAGTCCTGGGACCCGAGCGGCAAGCCGCTCACCGACGAGGTCGGCGAGCTCGTCGTCACCAACCCCATGCCCTCCATGCCGATCCACTTCTGGAACGACCCCGACGGCAGCCGCTATCACGACAGTTACTTCGACACCTACCCCGGCGTGTGGCGGCACGGGGACTGGATCACGCTCACCTCACGCGGCTCGGTCGTCATCCACGGCCGCTCCGACTCGACCCTCAACCGCCAGGGCGTCCGCATGGGCTCCGCCGACATCTACGAGGCGGTCGAGCGGCTCCCCGAGATCAAGGAATCCCTGGTCATCGGCGTCGAACAGCCCGACGGCGGCTACTGGATGCCCCTGTTCGTGCACCTGGTTCCGGGAGCGGTCCTCGACGAGGCACTCCTCGGCCGCATCAAGCAGACCATCCGCGACCACCTCTCACCGCGCCACGTCCCTGACGAGGTCATCGAAGTGCCGGGTATCCCGCACACCCTGACCGGAAAGCGCATCGAGGTCCCCGTCAAGCGCCTCCTCCAAGGCACCGCGCTGGAGAAGGCCGTCAACCCGGGCTCCATCGACAACCTCGAACTGCTGCACTTCTACGAGGACCTGGCCCGCACGCGCGCGTGACGGAGGGTCAACCCCCGTAGGTGGCCTCGGACTCACCGAGCACGGTCGCGAAGTCCGAGGCCAGCCGCGCCGCGTCGGCCGGCTCCAGCTCGGCGACCGTGATCCGCACCCCTGGACCGGACGCCAGCCGGAACCGGGCTCCCGCCGCCACCCACCAGCCGTACGAGCGGAGCCCGTTCACCACGGCCGACTCGTCCCGCACGGGCACCCATACGTTCATGCCGCTCCTGGCATGCGCCTCGACACCACGGTCGCGCAGCTCACGCTGCAGAGCACTCCGGCGCAGCGCGTAGGTCTCCTGTGCACGCGTCAGCAACGCGCGCGTGCCGCGGTCGTCCAACAGCCCGTACACCGTCTCCTGGAGCAGATGACTGACCCACCCGGAGGTCAGCAACAGGCGTCCGTCGTGCCGCGCCAGAGTGACCGGATCACACGCGGCGGCCGCCCACCGCAGGTCGGCCCCCAGGAGCTTGCTGACGGTCCGCACATGCACCCACCGGTGCAGCCCGCCGGCGGCGAGCGTCCACAGGGGCGTGTCCGCCACGGCGGAAGCGTGATCGTTCTCCACGACCAGGACCTCGGGCGCTTCCTGCAGCACCTCCGCCAACGCATCCCTGCGCGCCACCGAGAAGCAGCCGCCGTACGGATTCTGCGCGCGCGGGCTGCAGACGAGTGCCCGCGCCCCGGCTCGTAGCGCCCCACGCAGCGCGTCGGGTCGTACACCCTCCTCGTCGACGGCCACCGGAATGCTCCGCAGTCCCAGGGCGGTCACCAGGTCGAGCAGATGGTGATAGCCGGGATCCTCCATGGCGACGGCGTCGCCGGGCCGCAGCTCCACGGACAGCAGCCGCCCGATCAGATCCAGCGCACCGTGCGCGAAGGTCACCTGCTCCGCCGGGATCCCGTCGAGCGACAGCCACTCGCGCACGGCGTCCTCGAGCCGCGCCAGCCGGGGCGTCGAACGGTGCGAACGGGCACCGGGGGAGAGCCTGTTGGGCGGCACCAGACCGGGCAACAACAGCGGGTCGGGATGGCCGCCCGCCAGGTCCCGCAGCCCCTCCGGCACTTTCGGCGGCCGCCGGGACGCCACCGCGGGAGCCGGTGCCACCACCGTCCCACCACGCCCACGCGTCACCACGATCCCGCGCTGCCGCAGCTCCTTGTACGCCGTGGCGACCGTCCCCGGACTCACACCGAGATCGTCCGAAAGCCGCCGGACCGGAGGCAGCGCCGCCCCCGGCGCCAGGGCGCCCTCGGATACGGCCCGCTCGACGGACGCGGCAATTCCCTTGGCCGTCGTACCATTGATCCCATATTGTGTTGCCACGTTGAAAAGTATGTATCAATACATAATTGAAAGCAAGGGGGAGCGGTGCATCCGATACGGCGCACGGCGGCATGGTCGAGAAGCATTCCCGGCGGCCGCGACGGGCGCAGAATGCTCGCGATCGCCCTCGTCGACCGCGTCGGCAGCGGCCTGTGGGCATCCGTGTCCGTCCTGTACTTCACCTACGTCTGCGACCTCTCCCTCGCCCAGGTCGGCACGCTCGCCGCCGTCGCCGGAGCCCTCGGCATCGCCGGCGCGCCCACCGGTGGCCGTCTCGCCGACCGGTTCCCGATCACCCGGCTCCTGCTGGCCGTCCAGCTCATGCGCGCCGTCGCCTCCTGCGCCCTGCTCGCCACGGACAACTACGTCCTGCTGGTCGTCTTCTCGGCCGCGGGCGGCTTCGGAGACCGCGCGGCGAGCGTCCTCACCAAGCTCTACGCCACCCGCCTCGCCGGACCGGAGCGCGTCCGCTACCAGGCCTTCCACCGGACCGTCGCCAACGCCGGCTGGGCAGTCGGCGGTCTCGCCGCCGCGGCGGCTCTGGCCCCCGGCACTACCGGCGTCTACCAGTGGCTCCTCGCCGGAGACGCCCTGTCCTTCCTCGCCTCGGCCCTTCTCACCCTGCGCTGCGCCGAGCCGCCATCCCCCTCGCGCACGGTCCTCACCTCGAAGGACCCGGCCACCCGGAGCCGACCCGCGAACCCGTGGCGCGACCGCACCTACCTCGCCTACGTCGCCACCGAAGCCGTCCTCTTCCTCGACGACGCCGTCTTCAAGGTGGGCCTGCCCCTCTGGATCGCCCACGCGAGCAACGTGTCGCACGGACTGGTACCGCTCCTGATGGTCCTCAACAACGTCATGGTCGTGGCCCTCCAGGTCACGCTCGCCCGCTTCGGTACCACCACGGCAGCCGCCAGGAACCTGCTCGTCCCGCTCTCCGCCGCTTTCGCCCTGGGCGGCGGCGCCATGGCGCTCTCGGCAACGGGCGGAGCCCTCACCGCCACCCTCCTCCTGACCGCGGCGGCCGTCGCCTTCACCATGGCCGAGATGCTCCACGCCACCGTCTCCTGGGAACTCTCCGTCGCCCTCGCACCCGGCGCCTCGCAGGGCGCCTACCTCGGAGTCCACGGACTCGCCCAGTCCGCCCAGCGCACCGTCGGACCACTCGCGGTCACCGCGGCCATCGCCACCGGACCGGTCGGCTGGTCCGCCTTCGGCATGCTCATCGCTCTGACCTGCGCAATCCAGCATCGACTGGTCCGCGAACGGCTCTCACCGACCGCGTTGTCAGTGCCGACGGTTACTGTGAGTGAGCATTGATCGACTGTGCACAGGGGGAAACATGGCACGCACCGACCACCAGACGATGCGACGCGTCCTGCGCCGCGAAATCGCCGGCACCATCGGCCTGCTCACCGACGAGCACGACTTCCGTGCCATGCGGCGCTACCGCAGCTTCACCTTCGACGATCACGCGACCTACCTGAAACAGGTGGAGGACCTCCTCAGGACCCGTGCGTCCCAGGGCAGCCACACCACCGTCGCCCTCTTCGACCCGCAGGAGTACGCCGAGTACTGCCAGGAGGCCGGCCTCAACCCGGACATCCCGTCGAGCCGCACCCGCTTCACGGCGGAACTGGCGGCCACGGGACCGTCGCTCCCGTACGAGGGCCAGCCCCTCACCGACCTCGTACCGGCCCTCGTGGACGAAGCCGTCCGACAGGCCACCTGGGAGTACGCGACCACACTCCTGGCCCGCCTCGGCTCCTGCGCCACCTGCGGCGAGGACATCGGACGCGCCGCCTTCACCCGCGCCTCCGACCTCCTCGTCCGGATCCTCGACACGGCCCGACCGGGCGAACACCACCTCGTCTGCAGCATCACCGGCACCCCGGAGACACTCGTCGCCGTCCTCCACTCCGACGAGGACAACGAAGGAGCAGTGGAACTCGACGAAGCCGAGGCCCTCGAGTTCACCACCGTCCTCGCACTCGGCGTAGCCACCAAGAGCCCCGGCGGCCTGGTCATGCGCACCACCGCCCAAGGGACCCCCGACCAGATCTACGGCTGGCGCCTCCGCGGCGAGGGACTGGAACCCCTCACCGCAGGCGAGGTCTTCGACGCCTACTGCACCGACCTCGACTCCGGCGACCTGATCTCCCCGGAGTCCGGCGTCGACTACTGCGTGCCCCCGGACCTCGGAATGGAGGGACAACCGCCCGGCCACACCCACTGAACACCAAGAGGGCGCCCCGCCCGGAGGCGGAGCGCCCTCTTAGAACCGTCCGACGGCTCGCTCGGCCCGACTACTCGCCGGACAGCACCGCCTGAGCCGCGGCCCGCGCCTCCTCGGCACTCTCCGCGGCCCGCGCGGCGGCAGCCGCCCGCTCGCACTGCGCCAGCGTGTACTTCGCCAGCGTCGCCCGGACATAAGGAAGGGACGCCGCACCCATGGAAAGAGAGGTGACACCCAGACCGGTCAGCACACAGGCCAGCAGCGGATCGGAAGCAGCCTCGCCACAGACACCACAGCTCTTGCCCTCGGCATTCGCCCCCTCGGCGGACAGCGCCACCAGGTCGAGCAGCGCGGGCTGCCACGGATCCTGCAGCCGGGACACCGCACCCACCTGGCGGTCCGCGGCGAAGGTGTACTGCGCCAGGTCATTGGTCCCGAGCGACAGGAACTCGACCTCCTGAAGAATCGACCGCGCCCGCAGCGCCGCCGAGGGAATCTCCACCATCGCGCCGAACTTCGCCCGCAGCCCCGCCGCACGGCACGCGTCGGCGAACGCCTTGGCATCGGCACGGTCCGCCACCATCGGGGCCATGACCTCGAGGTAGACCGGCAGCCCCTCGGCAGCCTTCGCGAGTGCCGTCAGCTGGGTACGGAGCACCTCCGGGTGGTCGAGCAGGGTCCGCAGACCGCGCACACCGAGCGCCGGGTTGGGCTCGTCCGCCGGAGTCAGGAAGTCCAGCGGCTTGTCCGCGCCCGCGTCCAGCACCCGTACGACGACACGCCCTTCGGGGAACGCCTCCAGGACCTGCCGGTACGCCTCGACCTGCTTCTCCTCGGACGGGGCGTTCTTGCTGTCGTCCAGGAAGAGGAACTCGGTACGGAAGAGCCCGACACCCTCGGCCCCCGCCTCGACGGCGGCGGGCACGTCGGCCGGCCCACCGACGTTGGCGAGCAACGGCACCTTGTGTCCGTCGGCGGTGGCACCCGGGCCGGTCGACACCGCGAGCGCCGCCTTGCGCTCGGCAGCGGCGGCCCGCAGCTGTGCCTTCTTCTCCTCGTTCGGGTTCACGAAGATGTCGCCGGTGCTGCCGTCGACAGCGATCACCGTGCCCTCGGCGAGCTCACCGGCACCGGGCAGCGCCACGACCGCCGGAACACCGAGCGCCCGAGCCAGAATCGCGCTGTGACTGGTCGGCCCGCCCTCCTCGGTCACGAAGCCGAGTACCAGCGTCGGGTCCAGCAGAGCGGTGTCGGCCGGTGCGAGGTCCCGCGCCACCAGGACGTACGGCTCGTCGCTGTCCGGGACACCCGGCATGGGCACCCCGAGCAGCCGGGCGACGATACGGTTCCGCACGTCGTCGAGGTCGGCGACGCGACCGGCGAGGTACTCCCCGGCGGCGGCCAGCAGCTCCCGGTACGCGGCGAACGCGTCGTACACGGCACGCTCGGCCGTGCTGCCGACGGCGATGCGCCGGTCGACGTCCGACATCAGCTCGGGGTCCTGGGCCATCATGGCCTGCGCTTCGAGCACCGCCTGGGCTTCGCCCCCCGCCAGATTGCCGCGCGCCATCAGGTCGGCCGCCACAGCCTCCACGGCCTTGCGGGCACGCCCCTGTTCGCGCTCCGCATCCTCCGCCGGTATCTGCTTGGCAGGCGGTTCGAGGACCGCCGTTCCCATGTGCCGAACCTCGCCGATCGCCACACCGTGGCTCACGCCGACGCCTCGCAGCGTTGTCTCCATCTCACCCGTCTCCGATAGTGCGGCGGGTCCCGCCGCCGCGATGGTTTTCATCCCTGCGGGCCGTCGCACGCTCTGTCGTCCGACGGCACCGGTGTCACTTCCAGAGGAAGAGACTGTCCCCGGCCTTCACGTCGCCGTCGTCACGAAGATCGGAGAGGGCCTCGGCGGTGGCCTCCAACGCCACGACCGGGCAGACCGCGGACCTGCCCGCGGCTTCCACGGCGGCCGGGTTCCAGCGCACGATCGCCTGACCGCGCGTGACGGTGTCGCCCTTGTTCACGAGCAGTTCGAAACCCTCGCCGTTGAGCTGCACGGTGTCGATGCCGAGGTGCACGAGCACTCCATGCCCCTGTTCGTCCACGACGACGAACGCATGCGGGTGGAGAGAAACGATCACTCCGTCGACGGGCGCGACGGCCTCGGACGGTTCGCGTACGGGGTCGATCGCGGTGCCCGGGCCGACCATGGCCCCGGAGAAGACCGGATCCGGCACGGCGGCCAGTCCGATGGCGCGTCCTGCGAGCGGGGACGTCACGGTGGTCATGGGAAGCCTCCCAGGGGTGGAGCTGCGTGAACGGGCCGTCACGGCCTGTCTCGGACGGCCCTGTCCAGCAGCGTATGTCAGATGAAGGGTTCCGCATGGAAGATACCGGCTAGTGGTCTAGACCACCAGTCCAATCGATTTGCACGGCGTTCGAGGCCCCGTGTACAGTCGTACTCCTGCTTGAGGCCGAGCGACGCCATCGTGCGTCCCAGCCGGGCAGCATCCAACTTGTCAGATCCTCATCTCTGGGTCTCCTTCTGCATGCCTGCGGGAGGGTGGTCAGGGGGCCGGAAAAACACTGATAGAGTTTGGAACACCGAAGGGAAGCGCCTGGAGGAAAGCCCGAGAGGGTGAGTACGAAGGAAGCGTCCGTTCCTTGAGAACTCAACAGCGTGCCAAAAATCAACGCCAGATATGTTGATACCCC
>NZ_JBEYVC010000236.1:0-13924 GCF_040643855.1 Streptomyces sp. NPDC047072
GGCGAGTCCCGCGACCGTGTCGGACTGGAGGCCCGCGCACAGGATCAGCCGGTCCACACGGACCCGTTCCTGCCGACCACCGCCGCGATCTGCGCGCAGTAGAAGTCGGTGGTGTTCCGGGTGTGCCGGCGCATGAGTTCCTCGGCGCGGTCGGGGGCGCCCTCGCCGATGGCCTCGATGATCCGCGCGTGCTCGTTCCAGGCGTCCTTGCCGCGGGGCCTGGCGATGGGCATGTAGTACCAGCGCACCCGCCGGTCGACCTGGGGGATGAGCTCGGCGAGGACCGCGTTTCGGGACAACAGCGTGATGTGGCCGTGGAGCGCGGCGTTCGCCTCCACGATGGCACGGGCGTCCCCGGCCGCCAGAGCGGTCAGCCCTGTCTGCTGGAGCTCCCACAGCCGGGCGACGTCACGCGGAGTGGCGTGCTCGGCGGCACCGCGTGCGGAGTGGGTCTCCAACAGCGCCCGGACGCTGAGGAGTTGGGCGCACTCCTGCGCCGTGGGGGAGTGGACGTACGCCCCCTGGGCGGGGCGCAGGTCCACCCAGCCCGCGGTCTGGAGCCGCTGGAGCGCCTCGCGGATCGGCTGCCGGCTGACCCCGAGGCTGTCGGCGAGTTCCGCCTCGACCAGGTGCTGGCCGGGCTTGAGCGAGCCGTTGATGATCAGTTCGGTGAGGGCCTCGTAGACGGCCTGACGCAGTGGCGCGGGCCTGCTGATGGGGCCACGGGCTGTCGCGGTGGGTGTGTCCGGCATGGACCCTGTCTCCCTCGTTCGACGGGTGGTCAGGCCGTCCGCCCCCTACCGAGTCCCCGGGAATTGCTCGGCTCGGCCTCTGGCGCGATCGCCTGTCCATGCAGAATACTGTATGCAATCATCGTCCGACAGGACCGCAGCCGCTCCCGAGGGGGTCGCCCCGTGTCGTACCGCTCTGCTCTCTCCGACGTCCTGACCGGCGTCGTCGGACCCGTCGCCGAAGCGACCCGCGTCCAGGGCAGGTTCCCCCGCGGCGCCGTGACGGCCCTGGGCCGCGCCGGACTGCTCGGGCTCACCGTCGCCACCGAACTCGGCGGCGGGGGACGGGGGTTGCCGGAAGTCGTGGACGTCGTGACGCGGGCCGCGCGCGTCTGCCCCGCGACGGCGGCCGTGCTCCGGTCCCACTACGCGGCCGTCGCCGTCATCGAGACGTACGGCACCCCCTGGATGCGCGGCGAGATCGCCGCCGGACGTCACCTCGCCAGCCTCGCCCTGGCGGAATCGCAGGCGGACGGGGACCCGGCGGGAGCGGAGGACGACGGCCCGGGAGCGGAGACCCAGCTGCTCGTGGCGCGCTCCGTCGCCACCCGCTCCGGCGACGTGGTCGCCCTGCGGGCCCGCAAGCGGCGGGTGGTCGCGGCCGGTGAGGCGGACGTCTACGTCTGGTCCTCCCGCCCCCTCGCCGCCCCGGACGGCCTGACGCTCTGGGCGGTCCCGGCGCACGCCCCGGACCTGTTCGTCCCGGCCCGACCGGGCGCCACGGGCCCCCGCGGCAGCGCGACGTCCACGGTCTTCGCCGACCCCGTGCTGGTCCCCGTCGAAGCGATGCTCGGTGGGGACGGCGGCGGGCTCGACATCGTGCTGCGCACGGTCCTGCCCTGGCTGCTCGAACTGCGCGCCGCCGCCGGGACCGTCCGGCCGCCGGCCCTCGACCTCGGCGGAGCCCGCCGTCCCGCCGGCTCCCTCGCCGCGTCCTGAACCGTGTCCGGACAGCGGCCCGGAGAGTCAGTCCTGGCGCGCGCCCGCCGCGATCTGCTTGCGGTAGAAGTCGGTCGTGCGCTCGGTGTGCCGGCGCATGACGTCGCCCGCCCGGTCCGCGTCGCCGTCGGCGATGGCCTTGATGAGCTGGGTGTGCTCGTTCCACGCCTCCTTGCCGCGGGGCTTGGCGATGGGCGTGTAGTACCAGCGGACCTTCTGGCCGACCTGGGCGATCAGTTCGGCCAGCACGTCGTTGGCGGCGATGGCGGTGATGAAGTCGTGCAGCGCGGTGTTGGCCGCGACGAGACCTTCGACGTCGCCGCCGGCGAGGGCGGCGATACCGTCCAGCTGGAGTTCATCAAGACGAGTGATGTCCTCGGGCCTCGCGTTCTTGGCGGCGAGCTGGGCCGAGTATGTCTCCAGGACCGAGCGCACTCCGAGGAGCTGGGCGGCCTCCTCCTCCGTGGGGGAGTGGACGAAAGCCCCCTGAGCGGGACGCAGGTCGACCCATCCGGCGGTCTGGAGCCGCTGGAGCGCCTCCCGGACCGGCTGGCGGCTGACGCCGAGATGCTCGGCGAGCTCGGCCTCGACCAGGTGCTGGCCGGGCTTGAGGGAGCCGTTGACGATGAGTTCGGTCAGGGCGTCGTACACGGCCTGACGCAGCGGTGCCGGGCGGGTGACGCGCCGGGACGCTGCGGCCGTGAGTGCCTCGCGCATGGTTGTCCCGTTCTGCCGCCTAAGTCGCGGGGGCGGCGGTCTTGCCGAGTGGGGCCGTCCGGACGGTTGTCGACGGCCGCGTCAGCATACCGACGCCGGTATGCAATATGGCCGACCTCTGGGTCCGTGGACGGGGTTGTGTATACAGAAGTCTGTATGGAGTATGGATCCGAGTCCCCTGCGGCTCTCGCCGGGGACCCGTGTGACGGAAGGCGAAGCGATCATGACGACCAGCGGGAGTGACGTGACCGTCGAGAGCGTGGTCCGGAGGGTGGTGGCCCGTCACCGGGGCGAACGCGGTCCGCTGCTGCCCGTACTGCACGCCCTCCAGGCCGAGTTGGGGCATGTACCGCAGGAGGCCGTACCGGTGCTCGCCGAGGAACTCAACCTCTCCCGGGCGGACGTCCACGGAGTGGTGACCTTCTACCACGACTTCCGCCGCGCCCCCGCGGGCCGCACCACCGTGCGCATCTGCCGCGCCGAGGCCTGCCAGGCCCTGGGCGCCGACCAACTGGTGCGCTACGCACACGAGTCCGGGCTGCGGCTCGGCGAGACGACGCCGGACGGCTCGGTCACCGTCGAACAGGTCTTCTGCCTCGGCAACTGCGCCCTCGGCCCCTCGGTGGAGGCGAACGGACGGCTCCACGGACGAGTCGGCCCCGCCCGCCTCGGCGCGATCCTCGACGGGACGGTCTCCTCATGAGCAACTCCTCGCATTCCACGGCCACGGTCTACGTCCCCCGCGACTCGGCGGCCAGGTCGGTCGGCGCCGACGAGGTCGCGCGCGCCCTCCAACTGGCCGCCGATCGGGGGGACTTCGCCCTGGACGTCGTACGCAACGGATCGCGCGGCATGCTGTGGCTGGAGCCCCTCGTCGAGGTGGTGACCCCCCAAGGGCGCGTCGGATACGGCCCGGTGACACCGGAGGACGTCGACGGACTCCTGGCGGCCGGCATGCTCGACGGCGCGGATCACCCCCTCCGCCTCGGCGTCGTCGACGAACTCCCTTGGCTGGAACGCCAGAACCGTGTCACCTTCGCCCGAATCGGCGTGACCGACCCCCTCTCGACCGAGGACTACGAAGCGCACGGCGGCCTCGCCGGACTGCGCGCCGCCCTGGACCTCACGCCCGCGGACGTCGTCACCGAGGTCACCGCCTCCGGACTGCGCGGCCGCGGCGGCGCCGGATTCCCGGCGGGCATCAAGTGGAAGACGGTGCTGGACTGTTCGGACGAGCTGAAGTTCGTCTGCTGCAACGCCGACGAGGGCGACAGCGGTACCTTCGCCGACCGCATGGTCATGGAGGGCGACCCCTTCATGCTGATCGAGGGCATGACGATCGCCGCGCACGCGGTCGGGGCGAGCGAGGGCTACCTCTACATCCGCTCCGAATACCCCGACGCGATCGCCACGATGCGCCAGGCCATCGGCATCGCGCGCGAACACGGCTGGCTCGGCCGGAACATCCTCGGCTCCGCACTCCACTTCGACCTGCACGTCCGCGTCGGCGCCGGCGCGTACATCTGCGGCGAGGAGACCTCCATGCTGGAGAGCCTGGAGGGCAAACGCGGCATGGTCCGCGCCAAACCGCCGATCCCCGCGATCGAGGGCCTGTTCGGCAAACCGACGGTCGTGAACAACGTCCTCACGCTCGCCACCGTGCCCGTCGTGATGGCCGAGGGCGCGCAAGCCTACGAGCGTCTCGGCGTCGAACGCTCCCGCGGCACCCAGGTGTTCCAGCTCGGCGGCAACATCGCCCACGGCGGCATCGTGGAGGCCGCCTTCGGCATCACCCTGCGCGAACTCATCGAGGAGTACGGCGGCGGCACCCACTCCGGACGCCCCGTGCGCACCGCGCAGGTCGGCGGCCCCCTCGGGGCCTACCTGCCGGAGTCGATGTTCGATCTCCCCATGGACTACGAGGCGTTCGCCGCCGCCGGTGCCATGGTCGGGCACGGAGGCGTGGTCGTCTTCGACGAGACCGTCGACATGGCCCAACAGGCCCGCTTCGCGATGGAGTTCTGCGCCGAGGAGTCCTGCGGCAAGTGCACCCCGTGCCGGGTCGGCGCGGTGCGCGGCGTCGAGGTGATCGACAAGATCGTCGCAGGCACCCACAGGGACGAGAACCTCGCCCTGCTCGAAGACCTCTGCGACCTGATGACCGAGGGCTCCCTGTGCGCGATGGGCGGGCTGACCCCGCTGCCCGTGCGCAGCGCCCTCACCCACTTCCCCGACGACTTCCTCGGCGGCCGTCGACTCCTGGACATCCAACCCGTACAGGCGACTGGCCGCAGGACGGAGGGCACGGCATGACACTCCTCAAGGAACCCGACTTCGGAACCCCGGAACGGCCGGGACCGGCGACGGTGAACGTGGAGGTGGACGGCCTCCCGGTGACCGTCCCCGAGGGCACCTCGGTGATGCGCGCCGCGGCCCAAGCAGGCGTCGACATACCCAAGTTGTGCGCCACCGACAGCCTGGAGGCGTTCGGCTCCTGCCGGTTGTGCGTCGTCGAGATCGACGGCCGCCGCGGCACCCCGGCCTCCTGCACCACCCCCTGCGCCGACGGCATGAAGGTCAGCACCCAGACCCCCAAGGTGGAGAAGCTCCGCCAGGGCGTCATGGAGCTCTACATCTCCGACCACCCCCTCGACTGCCTGACCTGCCCGGCCAACGGCGACTGCGAACTCCAGGACATGGCAGGGGTGGTGGGCCTCAGGCAGGTCCGCTACGGCTACGAGGGCGAGAACCACCTCGACGCCGAGAAGGACACCTCCAACCCCTACTTCGACTTCGACCCCTCCAAGTGCATCGCCTGCTCCCGCTGCGTCCGCGCCTGCGGCGAGGTCCAGGGCACCTTCGCGCTCACCATCGAGGGCCGCGGCTTCGACTCCAAGGTCTCGGCGGGCGCGGGGGAGTCCTTCATGGACTCCGAGTGCGTCTCCTGCGGAGCCTGCGTCCAGGCCTGCCCCACCTCCACCCTCCAGGAACGCTCGGTCGTCGAACTCGGCATGCCCACCAGGTCAGTTGTGACCACCTGCGCCTACTGCGGTGTCGGCTGCTCCTTCAAGGCCGAGCTGCGCGGCGACGAACTCGTGCGCATGGTGCCGTACAAGGACGGCGGCGCCAACGAAGGCCACTCCTGTGTGAAGGGCCGGTTCGCTTTCGGCTACGCCACCCACCCCGACCGCATGCTCAAGCCCATGGTGCGCGACCGGATCACCGACCCCTGGCGGGAAGTCGAGTGGGACGAGGCGATCGGCACGGTCGCCCGCCGCATGCGCGAGATCCAGGACCGGCACGGATCGGCCGCGATCGGCGCCATCACCTCCTCGCGCTGCACCAACGAAGAGGTGTACGTCGTACAGAAGATGGTCCGCGCGGCCTTCGGGAACAACAACGTCGACACCTGCGCCCGCGTCTGCCATTCCCCGACGGGCTACGGACTCAAGCAAACCTTCGGCGAGTCGGCCGGCACCCAGGACTTCCGCTCGGTCGCCGAGGCCGACGTCATCATGGTGATCGGCGCCAACCCCACCGACGGACACCCGGTGTTCGCCTCCCGGATGAAGCGACGGCTGCGCGAGGGCGCGAAGTTGATCGTCGTGGACCCGCGCCGCATCGACCTCGTCCGCTCGCCCCACATCGAGGCCCAGCACCACCTCCAGCTGCGGCCGAGCACGAATGTCGCCGTCGTCAACGCCATGGCGCATGTCGTGGTCACCGAGGGCCTCACGGACCGGGACTTCGTGGCCGAACGCTGCGAAGGCTTCGACGAATGGGCCGAGTTCATCGCCCGCCCCGAGAACAGCCCGGAAGCGGTGGAACCCGTCACCGGCGTCCCGGCGGCCGAACTCCGCGCCGCCGCAAGGCTGTACGCCGAAGCGCCCAACGGCGCCATCTACTACGGCCTCGGTGTCACCGAGCACAGCCAGGGCTCGACCATGGTCATGGGAATGGCCAACCTCGCGATGGCGTGCGGCAACATCGGCCGCGACGGCGTCGGCGTGAACCCGCTGCGCGGCCAGAACAACGTCCAGGGCTCCTGCGACATGGGCTCCTTCCCGCACGAACTCCCCGGCTACCGGCACGTCTCCGACGACGCGGTCCGCACCGTCTTCGAGAACCTCTGGGGCGGAACCCTCCTCGCGGAGCCGGGACTTCGCATCCCGAACATGTTCGACGCGGCCATCGACGGCACCTTCCGCGGCCTGTTCGTGCACGGCGAGGACATCGCGCAGTCCGACCCCAACCTGGGGCACGTCACCGCCGCCCTCGAAGCGATGGAACTCGTCGTCGTCCAGGACCTGTTCCTCAACGAGACCGCGAAGTTCGCCCACGTCTTCCTGCCCGGCGCGTCCTTCCTGGAGAAGGACGGCACCTTCACCAACGCCGAGCGCCGCATCAACCGGGTGCGTGCGGTGATGAAACCGAAGACCGGCAAGCACGAGTGGCAGATCGTCACCGAGATCGCCACGGCCATGGGCTACGCGATGTCGTACGACCATCCAGGCCAGATCATGGACGAGATCGCCTCCGTCACCCCGACGTTCACCGGCGTCTCCTTCGACCTCCTCGACAAGCTCGGCAGCGTCCAGTGGCCCTGCAACGAGCAGGCACCCGAGGGCACGCCCATCATGCATGTGGACGAATTCACGCGCGGCAAGGGCAAGTTCGTGGTCACCTCCTACGTGCCGACCAACGAACGCAGCACCCGCCGCTTCCCGCTGGTCCTCACCACGGGACGGATCCTCAGCCAGTACAACGTCGGCGCCCAGACCCGCCGTACCGGCAACGTCGCCTGGCACCCCGAGGACATCCTGGAGCTGCACCCCCACGACGCCGAGGACCGCGGCATCAACGACGGCGACATGGTCACCCTCGCCAGCCGCGTCGGGCAGACCACCCTGCGCGCCGAGATCTCCGACCGGATGCCGACCGGGGTCGTGTACACCACGTTCCACCACCCCGTCACCGGCGCCAACGTGGTCACCACGGAGAACTCCGACTGGGCCACCAACTGCCCGGAGTACAAGGTGACCGCCGTACAGGTCGCCCTCGCCCGCCCGGACCGGCATACCGAGACCGAGACCGAGGCCGCCGGGACCGACCTCGTGACGGTGGTGGACTGAGATGACAGCGACCGTGCCGTCGGAGTGCCGAATGGCCAACGACATCGCCAGGAACCTCGGCCATCTGCCGGGGAAGGAGGCCGCCGAGGCGATCGCGGGGCACATCGGCAGGTTCTGGGACCCGCGGATGCGCGCCCGGCTCCACGAGTTCGTCGACGCCGGCGTGGAGGGGCTCGACCCTCTGGTGGTGGCCGCGGTGAAGCATCTGCGCTGAGCCGGCGGCGCGGAGTCGCTCTCGTCAGGCCGCCCGGGGACTGTACACACAGAACGGATACTGCATACAGTATTTGTAGACCGTCTGTGGCGAGCCCTCACGGAACCGCCTGTGCGGTCCTTGCGCGGCCCGGCGAGAGAGGAGTCGTTCATGCTGTTCCGGCAGCTCGAATACTTCGTGGCGGTGGCGAGGGAACGGCACTTCGCCCGGGCGGCGGAATCCTGCTACGTCTCGCAGCCCGCGCTCTCAGCGGCCATCGCCAAACTGGAGCGGGAGCTGAACGTCACGCTGATCAACCGCGGCCACAACTACCAGGGCCTCACCCCCGAGGGCGAGCGCCTGGTGGTGTGGGCCAAGCGGATCCTCGCCGAACAGGACGCGTTCAAGGCCGAGGTGGCCGCCGTGCAGTCCGGCATCACGGGGACGCTGAGACTCGGCACCGACCCCACCGCGTCCACGACCCTCGCCCTCCCCGTCGCCGCGTTCTGCGCGGCGCACCCGCTCGCCAAGGTCCAGGTGCGCTCACGGCTGTCGACGAAGGAACTGCACCGGCAGCTGCGCGACTACGAACTCGACGTCGCCATCGCCCACTTCGACCCGGACGACCGCGAGGGCCTGCAGATCGTCCCCCTCTACCAGGAGCGCTACATGCTCCTGGTCTCGGACGAACAGCTGGTCGCCCAGTCCACCACCGTGACCTGGGCGGACGCGGCTCAGTTGCCGCTCGCGCTGCTGACACCCGACATGCGGATCCGGCAGATTGTGGACACCGTGTTCGCGGAGAAGGGGTTCGTGGTGACCCCGCAGGTCGAGACGGACTCGATCGCCTCGCTCTACGCACACGTGGGCGGCGGAGGCTGGGCGAGCATCGTGCCGCACACGTGGCTGCGCGCGATGCCGGTGGTGGGCCGGACCAGAGCCCTGCCCCTGGTCGACCCGGAGGCCGGCGCCCAGGTCTCGGTGGCGATCCACGCGGCCACCCCCGGCTCGGTCGCCGCCCGCGCCTTCGTCAACGCGGCGACGGGCCTGTCCCTGGACGACTTCTTCGCCCGGCCCCTGCCGGCCGCCGAGCACCGCGTGCACTGAAGCGGGCGACGGCTCCCGTCACGGCGCATCCGGTCCGACGTCACAGCCCATACCGAGCCTGTACGGCCTTCCGGTCCAGCCCACCCTTGGCCGTATACGGCAGCGCGGCGACCACCTCCAGCCGGTCCGGCACCTCGAAGGGAGCGAGGTGTTCCCGGCAGTACCGCAGGATCTCCTCGCGCCCGGCGCCGTCCGCCTCCCGCACCACGACCGCGGCCCCGACCCGCTGCCCGTACACCGCGTCCGGTACGGCGAACACGGCCGCCTCCGCGACCCCCGGGCACCCGGCGAGGATGTCCTCGACGTGCTCGGGCGAGATCTTCTCGCCGCCCCGGTTGATGAGGTTCTTGATCCGCCCGGTCAGCGACAGATACCCGTCCCCGTCCAGCGCGCCCAGATCGCCGGTGCGCAGCCACCCGCCGACGAAGGTGCGCGCCGACTCGTCGCCGTCGCCCAGATAGCCCCGGGCGACCGTGGGCCCCTGCACCCACACCTCGCCCTCGACACCCGCCGGGCACGGCGTCCCGTTCCGGTCGACGATCCGCACCGCGACCCCGGTCGGCCGGCCCACCGACCCCTGCCGGAGCGCTCCCCGCTGCGGCAACGGTTCGCTGGTCGCCTGGTGCGAGGACTCGGTCATCCCGTACGCGGACAGCAGCGGCGCCCCGAAGGTCCGCTCCAACGCCCGCTGCGTCGCCGTGTTGAGAGGGGCGCTGCAGCTCCGTACGAACTTGAGCGGCGGCGCCTGCGCCGAGGGGTACTCCCGCTCCGACCTCTCCAGCAGGATCTCGTGGATGGCCGGCACCGCCGTGAACCAGGTGGCGCCCACGGCCCGCATGTCGTCCCAGAACGTGCCCGCCGAGAACCGCCCCCGCTCGGGCAGCAGTACACAGCCCCCGCTCGCGAGGGACGCCAGCAGCGCCGCGAAGAGTCCGTGGCCGTGGAAGAGCGGCATCACCGCGACGGTCGCGTCCCCGGGCCCCAACTCGTAGGTGGCGCAGATGTTCTGGAGGGAGGCGGCCACATTGGCGTGGGTCAGCGGGACCATCTTCGCCCGGTCGGTGGTGCCGGCGGTGAACAGGACGAGGGCGTCCTCGGCCGTCAACTCGCCTGCCACCCCTGTGGATCGGGGCAGTTCACCCACGCCGGGTCCGAGTGCGACCGCGGCCGTGCCCGCGCGGGACGCGTCCACGCGCAACGGCCAGGCGGGTACCGGCAGCGCGGCGGTACCAGTCGTCGACGGATCGTGCAGCACGGCCCGCGCTCCCAACGCCCGGAGCCGTGCGGCGAGTTGGGCGTGCGGCAGCGCGGGATCCAGCGGAGCCGTGACGAGTCCGGCCCGCGCCGCGCCCAGCAGTCCTACGACGAACTCCGCCGTGTTGGCGCAGAGCAGGCCGACGGCGTCACCGCGGCGCAGGCCGGCGCCGGAGAGCCGGGCCGCCACGTCGTCGGCGAGGGCCGCGAGCGCCCGGTACGACAGGGGCGCGCGCTCGCCGGTCACCACGAGGGCGCGGGCGTAAGGGCGTTCACGCACCTGCCGGTCGAGGAGACCGGCGAGGCCCGTGACCTCGGGAGGCCGGTACCCGCTCGCGTCGCGCACGGATGCCGCGGCCGGAACGGCCATGACCCCACCCCCTCGCGCAGGTCCGATGAAACATCCTCTGCGAGCGTGCGGTGGCACCCGGCGGGAGTCCAATACCCGCTGGCGAACGCCCGATAGCAGCTGTCTATCAAGGGAGTTGCCAGGCCCCTCACCAGCTGTCGATAGACGCTGTTTATCGGCTGGTCGCCGATGGGTCTTGGACGCGGACGAGCGCGCTGCGGATGGTGAGAGAAGTAGCCGCTCCGGCAGGACCTGCCCAAGGAGGACCTCGGACCATGACCGCTCCCTCGACCCTGGAGACCGCGGCAGCAGCCGACGTTCCGACCGAGCTCACCGACGGGTACCACCTGGTCGTCGACGCGCTCAAGCTGAACGACGTCGACACCATCTACGGCGTCGTCGGCATCCCGATCACCGACCTGGCCCGTCTCGCCCAGGCGCAGGGCATCCGCTACATCGGCTTCCGCCACGAGAGCAACGCCGGACACGCGGCCGCCATCGCCGGCTACCTCAACAAGAAGCCCGGCGTGGCCCTGACGGTCTCGGCCCCCGGGTTCCTCAACGGCCTGGTCGCCCTCGCCAACGCGACCACCAACTGCTTCCCCATGGTCCAGATCTCCGGCTCCAGCGAGCGCCACCTCGTCGACCTCAAGCAGGGCGACTACGAGGAGATGGACCAACTCGCCGCCGCACAGCCCTTCGTGAAGGCCGCCTACCGGGTCAGCCGGGTGGAGGACATCGGCCGCGGCATCGCCCGTGCCCTGCGCACCGCGATCTCCGGGCGCCCCGGCGGTGTCTATCTCGACATCCCCGCCGCGGTGCTCGGCGCCATCATGCCCAAGGCCGAGGGCGACCGGACCCTGAGCCGCCTCGTCGACCCCGCCCCGCGCCAACTCCCGGCGCCGGAGGCCGTGGACCGCGCGATCGAGCTCCTCGCCTCCGCCGAGCGTCCGCTGGTCGTGCTGGGCAAGGGAGCCGCGTACGCCCAAGCGGACGCGAAGGTACGGCAGTTCATCGAGTCCACCGGCATCCCCTACGTACCGATGTCGATGGCGAAGGGCCTGCTGCCCGACGACCACCCGCAGTCGGCCGCGACCGCGCGCTCGCTCGCGCTGAAGAAGGCCGACGTCGTGATGCTGATCGGCGCCCGCCTCAACTGGCTCCTTGGCCACGGCCAGACGGGGTGGAACCCGGACGCCCAGTTCGTCCAGATCGACATCGACCCCAAGGAGATGGACAGCAACCAGCCCATCGCCGCGCCGCTCGTCGGCGACATCGAGTCGGTGCTCGACGCGCTCGCCGAACGCACCAAGCCCGGCCAGATCCAGGCCCCTTCGGCCTGGCGCGAGGAACTCGGGGCGCGCTCGGCGCAGAACGTGGCGAAGATGGCCAAGCGGCTGGAGGCCGACCCGCACCCGATGCAGTTCATGGGCGCCCTGAAGGCCGTACGCGATGTGGTGCACCAGCACCCGGAGACGTACATCGTCAACGAGGGCGCCAACGCCCTGGACATCGCGCGCAACGTCATCGACATGCACGTGCCGCGCCACCGCCTCGACAGCGGCACCTGGGGCGTCATGGGCATCGGCATGGGCTACGCCATCGCCGCGGCCGTCGAGAGCGGCGCCCCGGTCGTGGCCATCGAGGGCGACAGCGCCTTCGGGTTCAGCGGTATCGAGATCGAGACGATCTGCCGCTACAAGCTGCCCGTGATCACCGTGATCATGAACAACGGCGGGGTCTACCGCGGCGACGACACCAACCCGTACGACGACGAACCCTCGCCCACCACGCTCATGTCGGCGGCCCGACACGACCTGCTCATCGAGTCGTTCGGCGGCAAGGGCTACCGCGCCACCACCCCCGCCGAGGTCACCGCCGCGCTCACCGAGGCGCTCGCCGCCGGCGGCCCGGCGCTCATCGACTGCGTGATCGACCCCTCGGCCGGCACCGAGAGCGGCCACATCTCGCACCTCAACCCCAAGGGCATCACCGTCGGCAACATCACGCCGGCCAAGAAGTGACCGCCTAGACCTCGTAGACCGCGCAACTTCACGAAAAGGAAGCACACATGAGTGAAAAGCCGCTCGCCGGAATCAAGGTGATCGACTTCACCGGGGTCCAGGCCGGTCCCGCCTGCACGCAGATGCTCGCCTGGTTCGGCGCCGACGTGCTGAAGGTGGAGCGCCCCAACGGCGGCGATGTGACGCGCCGTCAGCTCAGGGACATCGAGGACCTGGACGCGCTCTACTTCACGATGCTCAACAGCAACAAGCGCTCCCTCGCCATCAACACCAAGACCGGCGAGGGCAAAGAGGTGTTGGAGAAGCTCATCAAGGACGCCGACGTCCTGGTGGAGAACTTCGCGCCGGGCGCGCTGGACCGCATGGGCTTCACCTGGGAGCGCATCCAGGAGCTCAACCCGCGCCTCATCTTCGGCTCGGTGAAGGGCTTCAACGACCAGTCGTCCTGGAACGACCTCAAGGTCTACGAGAACGTCGCCCAGTGCGCGGGCGGCGCCGCCTCCACCACCGGCTTCTGGGACGGCCCGCCCACCATCTCCGGCGCCGCCATCGGCGACACCAACACCGGGATGCACCTGGCGATCGGCATCCTCACCGCGATCATCGACCGCGGGAAGACCGGCCGGGGCCAGAAGGTCTCCGTCTCCATGCAGGACGCCGTCCTCAACCTCTGCCGCGTCAAGCTGCGCGACCAGCAGCGCCTGGAGCGGGTCGGCTACCTGGAGGAGTACCCGCAGTACCCCAACGGCGAGTTCACCGACGTCGTCCCGCGCGGCGGCAACGCGGGCGGCGGCGGCCAGCCCGGCTGGGTCCTCAAGTGCAAGGGCTGGGAGACCGACCCGAACGCGTACATCTACTTCACCGTCCAGGAGCAGAACTGGAAGCGCACCGCCGAGGTGATCGGCCACCCCGAGTGGGCCGAGGACCCGGAGTACGCGACCGCGCGCGCCCGCCAGTCGCACATCTTCGAGATCTTCGAGGAGATCGAGAAGTGGCTCGCGGACAAGACCAAGTACGAGGCGGTCGACATCCTGCGCGAGTGGGAGGTGCCCTGCGCCCCGGTGATGAGCATGAAGGAGATCGCCTACGACGAGGATCTGCGCAACAGCGGCACCGTCGTCGAGGTCGAGCAGAAGGGCCGCGGCACGTATCTGACCGTCGGCAGCCCGGTGAAGTTCTCCGGGTTCAAGCCGGAGATCGTCGGCGCCCCGCTGCTGGGCGAGCACAGCTCCGAGGTGCTGGTCGAGCTGGGCTACGACGAGGAGACGATCGGCCGGCTGAAGGAGAGCGGCGGTCTCGTCCCGCCCGGTGCGCCGGGCCAGGCCCGTCACTCCTCGACTTCCTCCTCGACCGGGAACGCGAACCGGCCGTCCTGGCCGCGCTGTTGCCCGCGGCGGCTCAGCGTGGCGGGTCGGGCG
>NZ_JBEYVC010000237.1:0-13772 GCF_040643855.1 Streptomyces sp. NPDC047072
CCTCCCCGTGGGACGGCCGTCTCGTCGGCAGGGTGAGCGTGCCGACCGACGCCCAGGTCGAGGAGGCCGTGGCGGCCGCGTACGCCGTACGGGACCGAGCAGCAGCGCGAGCCTGCGGGCCGCCGGTGCGGGCAGCGGCGGGCGCGGGTTCTCGGGGGCGGGTTCCGGGCGCTCGGCCGCGCGCGCCGCCCGTATCCCGGCCCGCCGCCGTACGGTCTCCACGGCCGCCGCGTCCAGCAACGCGACCGGGGCGTCGGTGCCGGGCGCCAGGCCGGGCGGGGTATGACGGTCGGTGCCGAGCAGGGCCGAGGTGACGAGCTCCTCCCAGGGGGTGGGAGGCGGGGTGCTGGTGAAGGTGGGGGCGGCGACGTCGACTGAACGGGTGGCGTTGCTCCGCACGGTGGCCTCCGCGGCGCGGGTCGAGCGGGTGGTGGGGGAGTGGGCGGCGGCTCGGCAAGCGGCATGGGTGTGTGAGGCGTCTGCGAAGTACCCGGTGTCGGGAGAAGGGAAGTACCCGGTGTCGGGAGAGGGGCGCGCATCCGCAGGGGCGGGCCGCTGGTCCTGCCGCCGTGGTTGGGTCCGTGCTGTCGGCTGTTCCGGGGGCGTGGTCATGCGGTTCCTTTCCATGCGGGCGGTGTCGGGGCCGGTTTCCGTCAGCACAGCGGCACCGCCGCTCCCGTGCCCTCCGGCCAGGCCGTCAGCGGGGTGAAGCCGTGGTGGCCGCACTCGCCGAAGACCTTGACCGGAGCGCCGCCCGAGAGGGCGACCAGGCGCCACAGGCCGGGGCGGGAACGGGCGGACGGGGTGAGCGGGAGCGCCGAGTCGCCGTCGGCGTCCGCCAGTTGCCAGGAGTCGCCGTCCGGCGTGGGGATCACCCGGTCCAGCGTCACCGGCACCGAATCCAGCCACGGATCACCCCGCAGCGCCTCGCCGTACCGGGCGGCCGCCTGCTCCGTCGTCACTCCCGGCGGCCGGGTCGCCGTGGGAACAGGCGGGGCGAACTGCTCGCCGAGAGCCGCCCGGGGCTGCCCCGCGCCCGGGTAGGCGGACACCTCCGCGGCCAGCTCCAGCCCCACCGGCATGGCCAGCTCGGGGGCGCGGCCGGCGGCGCCGTAGGAGAGGAGCAGTGCGGTGCGGCCCGAGTCGGCGCCGTACAGCCATATCCGGCGGGTCGTCAGACGGGCGTCCGCCGTGTCGTACTGGGCGAGGACCAGCCAGCGGTCGCGCACCGGCGGGCCGTCCGCCGACGCGGAGAGGCCGACGCGGGAACGGACCGTGGCCGCGAGGTCCCGCGGCAGCCGCTCGCGGCGCAGCCAGCCCTGGTCGAGCAGATGGATCAGTGCGCACTCCTCCAGCAGCCGCACCGGCCAGCCCGGACCGGAGGCCGGGATCGCCCCCAACTCCCTTACCCGCGCGGCGAGTCCGGGTGCCTGGGCGTCGACCATGCGGGCCGCCGTCTCCTCCCACAGCCCGTACCCCGCCTGTTCCGCGCCGGCCAGACCGCCGCGCAGCAGGTCCGCCAGCCGCTGCTCCAGCTCGGTCGCCCCCGCCGTGATCCGCACGGCCCGGCGCTCCGCCCGGCGCCGCGCCGCCTCCGGATCACCCGGCCCGGACGCGGAGTCGGTGCCCGCCGTCCGCTTCTCCTGCGCGCGCTCCCTTCTCCCCTTTATCCACTGCTCCGCCCAGTCCGGCGCCTGCCCCGGCGGCACCGCGCCGTCCCCGCCCGCCCAGAGCAGCAGCAGCCCGAGCGCGTGCTTGCACGGGAACTTGCGGCTCGGACAACTGCACTTGTACGCGGGCCCCGCGGCGTCCGCGATGTCGATGACCGTCTGATACGGCTTGCTCCCACTGCCCCTGCACAGCCCCCACACCGTCCCCTCGTCGGTACTGCCCGCCTCGGACCACGGACCGGCCGCGCCGAGTTTGCTGCCCGCTTTGCGTGACGCGGCGTCAGGCGCCAGTGCCAGCACCTGATCCGCCGTCCAGCGCACCCCCTGCTGAGTCATGTCATCGAAGGTAGATCCCCCCACTGACAATCGGTCCGGGCCGCATTGGGCCGAACCCCCTCGCGAGGGCGTTTTCGCAGGTCAGATCGCGTTGTCAGTGGCGTGGTGCACCGTGGTTGTCAGATCCGAACCGGCCGAGCTGGAGGGGGCCTCAGCCATGTCTGTGTCCGTGGAACCGACGACTGTGGAAGTACCGGGGACCGAGGAGTTGCGGCCGCATGCCGAGGACGCCTTCGCCGGTGAACTCGCCGCGCTGGCCGCGCAGGACGACCGTCCGCGCCCGGCCCGCTGGAAGCTGTCGCCGTGGGCGGTGGCCACGTATCTGCTCGGTGGCACGCTGCCGGACGGCACGGTGATCACCCCGAAGTACGTGGGCCCGCGCCGCCTCGTCGAGGTCGCCGTCACCACCCTCGCCACCGACCGCGCCCTGCTCCTGCTGGGTGTGCCGGGTACCGCGAAGACCTGGGTGTCCGAGCACCTGGCCGCGGCGGTCAGCGGTGACTCGACCCTGCTCGTGCAGGGCACGGCCGGTACGCCGGAGGAGGCGATCCGGTACGGCTGGAACTACGCGCAGCTGCTGGCGAACGGCCCGAGCCGGGACGCGCTGGTGCCGAGCCCGGTCATGCGGGCCATGGCGGAGGGGATGACGGCGCGGGTGGAGGAGCTGACGCGTATCCCCGCGGACGTGCAGGACACGTTGATCACGATCCTGTCCGAGAAGACGCTGCCGATACCGGAGTTGGGGCAGGAGGTGCAGGCCGTCCGCGGCTTCAACCTGATCGCCACGGCCAACGACCGCGACCGCGGGGTCAACGACCTCTCCAGCGCGCTACGGCGCCGTTTCAACACGGTGGTGCTGCCGTTGCCGGAGTCCGTCGAGGCCGAGGTGGACATCGTCTCGCGCCGGGTCGACCAGATCGGCCGCTCGCTGGAGCTGCCGGCCGCGCCGGACGGCGTCGCCGAGATCCGGCGGGTCGTGACGGTCTTCCGCGAGCTGAGGGACGGGGTGACCGCCGACGGCCGTACGAAGCTCAAGTCGCCGAGCGGCACGCTCTCGACGGCCGAGGCGATCTCGGTCGTCACCAACGGGCTCGCCCTGGCCGCGCACTTCGGCGACGGCGTGCTGCGGGCCGGTGACGTCGCCGCGGGCATCCTCGGCGCGGTCGTCCGCGACCCGGCGGCCGACCGGGTCGTCTGGCAGGAGTACCTGGAGGCGGTGGTCCGCGAGCGCGACGGCTGGAAGGACTTCTACCGAGCCTGCCGCGAGGTGAGCGCGTGACCGGCACGGGGGCCTGCGGCGCCGGCGAGGACTCGACGTGGGCCAATTAGGGGCGGGCGGGAGGGCCTGGTGGGCGCTGTTGAGGCGGGGGCGCGGGTGAGGCGGCTCGTACGGGGGAGCGGGGGTGGTGGTCCGACGGGGAGGCATGTTCAGGTCGGCGGGACGGTGGCCTGGAGGAGCCGGTGTGCCGGGTGAGGGGCGGGGGTGAAGGGGGTGATGTGAGAGGGCCGGCGGGGTGAGGGGCGCGGTGCGAGGGCCGGCGGGGCGATGGAGGGCGGTGCGAGGGGCGTCGATTCGGGCGGGCTCGTGTTGGCGGGATGGAGCGTGGTGGTTGGTTCCGGAAGCG
The DNA here is from genome assembly GCF_040643855.1 of Streptomyces sp. NPDC047072. Lineage (NCBI taxonomy): Bacteria > Bacillati > Actinomycetota > Actinomycetes > Kitasatosporales > Streptomycetaceae > Streptomyces > Streptomyces sp. NPDC047072. The sequence continues at coordinate 3,632 of NZ_JBEYVC010000237.1, forward strand.
GTCGGGGCGAGGGGTGCCGGGCTTCGGAGCAGCGAGGTCGTGGCGGGCGGGGAGTTGGTTCGTTCGGGTAGCGGGTGGGCGGGCTCCGTGGGTGTGTGGGGTGGCGGGTTGAGGGTTGCTGCGGTGTCGGGGGAGAGGGGGCCTGGGGTGAGTGGTGTGGGTGAGGTTGTGCGTGAGGGCGTCGGCGAGCGGGGAGTCGGTGGGTCGGGAGCTGGGGGTAGGGAGCGGTCGCGTGGTGCGGGGCCCGTGTTGTTGGGGGTGCGGCATCATGGGCCCGGGTCGGCGCGGTCCGTGCGGGTGGCTTTGGATGCGGCCCGGCCTCGGGTCGTACTGATCGAGGGGCCGCCGGAGGCCGATGCGTTGATTCCGCTGGCCGCCGACGAGGAGATGCGGCCGCCGGTCGCGCTGCTCGCGCACGCCGTGGACGAGCCCGGTCGCTCGGCGTTCTGGCCGCTCGCCGAGTTCTCCCCCGAGTGGGTCGCGATCCGCTGGGCCCTCGATCACGACGTCCCGGCCCGCTTCATCGACCTGCCGGCCACGCACACGCTGGCGTGGGGGCGGGAGGAGGACGAGCATCCCGCCGACGCCGACGCCGACGCCGACGCCGACTCTGCTTCCGGCTCCGGTTCTGACTCCGACTCTGCTTCCGGTTCCGACTCTGCTTCCGGCTCCGGTTCCGCAGACGCACCGGTGGGTGGACGGCGAGGCGGCGGGGCCGACGGAGTCCCGGGTATCGGCGATTCCGCGGGGCCGGAAGCCGGCGGTTCCGGGACCGGTCCTGTTCTGGAGGGCGGGCGGGGTGTCGATGCGGACCGCGTTGCCACCGATGACGAAGACATCCATGTCACCCGTGCCGACGTTCGGGTCGATCCGCTCGGTGTGTTGGCCGAGGCCGCCGGTTACGACGACCCGGAGCGGTGGTGGGAGGACGTGGTCGAGCACCGGGGGATCGGGGCGGCGGGGGACGCGTTCGAGCCCTTCGTCGTGCTGGAGGAGGCGATGGCGGCGCTGCGGGAGGTGTACGGGACCGGAGGACATGACCGCGACCTCGTGCGGGAGGCGTACATGCGGCTCCAAGTGCGCGCGGCGCAACGTGAGTTCGGCGACGACGTGGCGGTCGTGTGCGGCGCCTGGCATGTCCCCGCGCTGCGGCGGAGGACCACCGTCGCAGCGGACAGGGCCCTGCTCAAGGGGCTGCCCAAGGTCAAGGCGGACATGACGTGGGTGCCGTGGACGCACCGCAGGCTGTCGCGGCACAGCGGTTACGGCGCGGGCATCGACTCGCCGGGCTGGTACGGGCATCTGTTCGGCGCCCCGGACCGCCCGGTCGAGCGGTGGCTGACCAAGGTCGCGGGGTTGCTGCGGGCGGAGGACCGGATCGTGTCCTCGGCACACGTCATCGAGGCGGTACGGCTGGCCGAGACGCTCGCGGCGATGCGCGGCCGCCCGCTTCCGGGGCTGAGCGAGACCACGGACGCGGTGCGGGCGGTGATGTGCGAGGGCTCGGACGTGCCGTTGGCGCTGGTGCACGACCGGCTCGTCGTCGGGGACGTGCTGGGGGAGGTGCCGCGGTCGGCGCCCGCGGTGCCGTTGCAGCGGGACCTCGACCGGATCCAGCGCAGGCTGCGGCTCAAACCGGAGGCGCTGGAGCGGGAGTTGGAGCTCGATCTGCGCAAGGAGACCGACGCGGAGCGCAGCAGGCTGCTGCACCGGCTGCGACTGTTGGACGTGGCGTGGGGGGAGCCGGCGGCGTCGCGGGGGAGCACGGGGACGTTCCGGGAGACGTGGCGGCTGCGGTGGGAGCCGGAGTTGTCGGTGCGGGTCGCGGAGGCGGGGGTGTGGGGGACGACCGTGCTCGCCGCGGCGACGGCCAGGGTGGAGGCGGATGCGGTGGCGGCGCGGGGGCTGGCCGAGGTCACCGCTCTCGCCGAGCGCTGTCTCCTCGCCGAACTCCCGGACGCGCTGCCCACGGTGATGCAGATCCTCACGGACCGCGCGGCACTCGACACGGACGTCGGACACCTCGCCCAGGCCCTTCCGGCCCTCGTCCGCTCCCTCCGTTACGGCGACGTCCGCGGCACGGACACGGGCGCGCTGGCGGGGGTCGCCGCGGGCCTCGCCGAACGCGTCTTCGTCGGCCTCCCGCCGGCCTGCGCGGCACTCGACACCGACGCGGCCGAGGAGATGCGCCGCCATGTGGACGCGGTGCACGGAGCGGTGGGCCTCCTGGGACAGGAGACCGCGCCGGGATCGGGCGGCTCGGTGACGCCGGGATCGGACGGCTCGGCGGTGCCGGGATCGGGAGCGTCGGCCACACCGGGACCGGGTGCCGCGGGCGACAAGAACGGCCCCGGAGAGGAAGCTTCGCCCCTGGGGCCCGCGGAGCCTGCGGATACGCCTGAGACGCCAGAGTCCGCAGAGGCCCTGGAGCCCCAGAAGCCTCAGGAACCCGCCGAGCCCGCCGAGCCTGTGGAGCCCGCCGAGACGCCGCAGACGCTGGAGCCCGCGGATACGTCGGAGCCCCAGGAGCCCCCGGCGGCTACGGTGACGCCGCTCGCCCCGTACGACGGCACCCCCGCCCCTGCCCACCCCACCCGTCCCACCCTCCGCACCCGCTGGCACGTCGTGCTCGGTGTGTTGGCCGGTCGGGACACCGTGGCCGGGGTTGTTCGGGGGCGGGCCGTGCGGTTGTTGCTGGATGACGGGGTGTTGAGGCAGGGGGAGGCGGCGCGGCTCATGGGGCTGGTGCTGTCGCCGGGGACGGCGCCGCAGGACGCGGCCGCGTGGATCGAGGGGTTCGTCGGGGGCGGGTCCGGCGGCGGGATGCTCCTCGTGCACGACGAGCGGCTGCTCGGCCTGGTGGACGCGTGGCTGACCGGCGTACCGGCGGACGCGTTCACCGATGTGCTGCCCCTGCTGCGGCGCACCTTCTCGGCGTACGAGCCCGGCGTGCGCCGAACTCTGGGCGAACTGGTCCGGCGCGGGCCGGGACAGCGGGGCGGCGCGACCGGGGCCGGTTCCGGGATACCGGGCTTCGCGGCCGACCTGGACGACGACCGCGCGGACGCCGTCGTACCGGTGGTGCGACTGCTCCTTGGCCTGGACGACGACCCGGCCGACCACACGGGTGACATCGACGGCAACGACCTTGCGGGGGTGGCGGGATGACGGAGAACGGGCCGGTTCGGCAGAAGAGCGGTACCGAGGGGGCGGGCGTCAGGGACACGCACGCGTTGCGGCCGAAAGCCGGCCGGACGACCACCGTCCCGGTGATCCCGCTCTGGGAGCGGGTCCGCACGGGGGTGGGCCGATGACCAGGGAACCGACGACCACGGAACCGGCGAGCCCGGAACCGTTGAGCACGGGGACGATGAGCACGGGGACGACGGACCCGGCGCAGGAGCGGCTGCGGCGCTGGCGGCTGGTGCTCGGCGGTGACGCGGCCGACGGGACGGGGTGCGCGCTCGGTGCGCGGGACGCCGCGATGGACGGGGCGTTGGCCGCGCTCTACGGGAGGGGGGACGGGAAAGGGCAGGCGGGGAAGGACCGTTCGGCGGGGCTCGGGGCGTCGGCGCCGTCCGTGGCCCGCTGGCTGGGGGACATCCGCACCTACTTCCCCTCCTCGGTCGTCCAGGTGATGCAGCGCGACGCCATCGACCGGCTCGGGATCGGCACCCTGCTGCTGGAGCCGGAGATGCTGGAGGCGGTGGAGGCCGACGTGCACCTGGTCGGGACGCTGCTCTCGCTCAACAAGGCGATGCCGGAGACGACGAAGGAGACGGCGCGGGCGGTGGTCCGCAAGGTCGTCGAGGACCTCGAGAAGCGGCTGGCCACCCGCACCCGGGCCACCCTCACCGGCGCCCTGGACCGCAGCGCACGGGTCAACCGGCCCCGCCACCACGACATCGACTGGAACCGCACGATCGCGGCCAACCTCAAGCACTACCTCCCGGAGTACCGGACGATCGTGCCGGAGCGGCTGGTCGGGTACGGGCGGGCCTCGCAGTCGGTGAAGAAGGAGGTCGTCCTCTGCATCGACCAGTCGGGGTCGATGGCGGCGTCCGTCGTCTACGCCTCGGTGTTCGGGGCGGTGCTCGCGTCCATGCGGTCGATCAGCACCCGGCTCGTCGTCTTCGACACGGCGGTCGTCGACCTCACCGACCAGCTCGACGACCCGGTGGACGTCCTGTTCGGCACCCAGCTCGGCGGCGGTACGGACATCAACCGGGCGCTGGCGTACTGCCAGTCGCAGATCACCCGGCCCGCGGAGACGGTGGTCGTGCTGATCAGTGACCTCTACGAAGGGGGGATCCGGGACGAGATGCTCAAGCGGGTGGCGGCGATGAAGGCGTCGGGAGTGCAGTTCGTCACGCTGCTCGCGCTGTCGGACGAGGGGGCACCGGCCTACGACCGGGAGCACGCGGCGGCGCTCGCCGCGCTGGGCGCGCCGGCCTTCGCGTGTACGCCGGACCTGTTCCCCGAGGTCATGGCGGCGGCGATCGAGAAGCGGCCGCTGCCGATACCCGACACGGCGTGAGGAGACGTGCACGATCCGGCCGTTGGGGATTTGTCGACCCAGTGACCTGCGGCTTCGCTCAGAAATCGGACATGGGTACCCATCGGTAACGGAGGGCTTGCGCAACCTCGGGAGGGCCGTGCAAGGATCGTCGCCTCCACAGCGTTCGAGTCCGTCTTCGATTTCGTTCGGTTCCGCCGCACGGGAGGATCGACCCCCTCTTGACCTGGCCAGCAGCCCTTTCCGGTGCCCCGCTGCGCGTGCTGCGCACAGCGGCCGGACGGCGTGCGCTGCAAGTCGGGCTCCTGGTGGGCGGGTTGTTCCTGCTCGGCTTCCTCTGCGGGGAGCAGGCGCACGCGGCGGACGGGGTCGGGGCGGTGCCGGGCCAGGTGATCGGGCAGCTCCAGCAGAGGACCACCGGGCACGCCGAGCACGCCCAGAGGGACATCCACACCACCGCGGCTCCAACTCCAGCCCCGGCTCCGGACTCGGCCCCCGCCGAAACCCCCACCGGTGACCATGTGCTCCGCCCCGTGACCGACGCGGTCGTCGGTGCCGTGGACGAGCAGGTGCTGAAGCCGGTCGGGGACGCGGTGGAGACGGTGACCTCGGGGCTGACCGAGACGGTCGGGCTGCCGTCGCTGCCCGCGCTTCCGGAGCTGCCGACGTTCCCGGAGTCCCCGTCCTGGCCGACCCTGCCCGAGGTGCCCGTCGTGCCCGCGCCGGAGCTGCCCGGCCTGCCGGGGGTCCCCGGTCAGACCCTGCCCGCCCCGGTCACCCCGGCGCCGCAGCCCCCGCAGGGCGGTCACGCGGCGACGAAGCCGGCCGACGGGGCGGAGGCGGACGCCGTCGTGACCGGGCCCGCCGTCTACGGCCCGCGGTTCGCCGGTCAGGACACCGGCTCCCGGGCGGCCGCGCACTCCTCCGGTGACCGCGGCACCTCGGTCCACCTGCCCGCGCGGCAGGCACCCGGCGACGTGCCGGGCGGTGCGCTGGGCAGTCGCCCGGCGGTGGACAACGGCACCTCACGGCACGGCGACGCGTTCGCCGTCACCTTCGTGCACCGGGCGCCGCTGCGGCTGCTGCCCGGTGCGGCCGCGTGCGTCGACGCGGCCGGGACCCGGGACAGGCACCGGGACATCCCCGTCTTCCCCGGCTAGGGCGGACCTTCCCCCGCCGCCGACCTGCCGCGCGGGGGCGGATCAGGTCTGCCCCGGCCGTTCGGACCCCCACCGATCTCCTCGATCTCCGGACGGCAGTCCCCGGAGCCCATGGCTCCGGATGTCCCCAAGCCTCCCCAAGATCCAGGGATTCGACGTACTCATGAACAAGAACATCCGCCGTTCCATCGTCATAGCCGCCGGGGTCACCGGCGCGTGGGCCCTCGGGTCCGCCGTGGCCAGCGCCGACGAGCTGCCGGCCTCCTCCCTGTCCGTGTCGGACACGACGACGGACGTGGTCACCGACGTCCAGGACACCCTGGCCGGTGTCACCGGGAGCACGACCACGACCACGTCCACGAAGGAAGCCGCCGAGACCGTGACGGAGACCGCGAAGGTCCCCCAGGCGTCCTCGGCGGCGCGGGCCAAGGCCGCGAAGGTGAAGGGCGCCGCCGCGATCCAGGGCGCGAAGGCCGCGCGGGCTGCGCGGGCCGAGGTGAAGGCGGTGGCCGAGCAGGGCGCGGTCGACCAGGCCGTGGCCGGTAAGGCCGTCACCAAGGAGGCTGCCGGGCAGGTCGCCGCGCAGCTCTCCGACCTGGACACGCCGACCGCACCCCAGCCCGACGTCGACTACCTCTTCGGCCCCCTCTCCGCCTTCGCCCCCGAGGTGGAGCAGGCCCTGGCCGCCGCCCAGACCAAGCTCCAGGGCGTCCAGACGGCGGCGCGCACGAAGGCGCAGGGCGTCAACGGCGTCGTACGGACGAAGACGCAGTACACGACCGCGACCGCGGGCCGCGTCTCCGGCACCGTCACCCCGGTCGTCACCGAGACGACCACTGCGGCCCTGCCGCCGCTGGCCGCCTCCGCCGTGCACGGTGTCCTGCCGGTCGCCGCTTCCGCCGTGCACGGGGTCGTGCCGGTCGCAGGCCACGCGGTGGACGCCGCCGTGCCCGCCGTCACCCACACCGCGGGCGCGGTGACCGTACTGGCCCACGGGGTTGTCGCCGATGTGTCGCCGGTCGTCGACGGCGTCGTCGCGGAAGTGCCGCCCTACGCGACCGGACTGGTCGCGGACGTGTCCCCGTACGCCACCGGGCTCGGCGGACAGGCCACTGCCGACGGTGCCGCCGCCGTGCTGCCGCCGGTCGTTGGTGCCGCCGTGGACGGGGTCGTGCCGGTTGTCGGGCAGGTTGTCGTGGACGCGGACGGGCTGGTGCGGGGGGTCGGCGGGGACGCCGGAGGCTTCGTCGGCGGTGTCGTCGGGGGCGTCGACCCGCTCGTGCACGGCGTGGTCGGGCAGAGCACCGGGCTGGCGTACGGCGTGGCGGGCGAGGTGCCCGGGTTCGTCGGCGGGGTCACGGGGGCCGTCCAGCCCGTCGTCGACACCGTCGGACGGACGGTGCGGCCGGTCGTCGGCAGCACCACGACGCTCGCGTACGGCGTCACCGGCGACGTCACGCCCTTCGCGTACGGCGTCGTCGGCGAGGCCGCTCCTGTCGTCGGGCAGGTCGGCCCCTTCGCCGGGAATCTGACCGGGACCGTCCAGGACGCCGCCGGACCGCTCGCCGGGCACGCCGTCACCGGCGTCCAGGGCGTGGCCGAGTCCGTGACCCCGGGCTACGCGCAGGACGTCACCGGTTACGCGCAGGACCTCACGACACACGCGCAGGGCGTCACGGGTTACATGCCGGACCTCCAGCACCGCGCCTGACCCCCTGAGCGACCCGCGCCCCCGCGCGGTCGTCCAGCCGACTCCGCGCGGCGACGGGCCCCGGACGGCCGAAAGCCGTCGGTCTGTCCGCCCGAAGCCGCGCGGACGGTGCGGACAGGTCCCCATTGGGGTGGGGATCAGCCGCTCCAGGCCCCTTCGGGGCTGTACAAGGGGCCTCACCGGGGCGACCCCACCCCGGTGAGGCCCTTCACCCGCGGCACGCCGTGCCAGTGAGCCCGGCATCATGTGACAGGTATCACCGCTCAGGTGTGACCCTCGATTTAGAGGCCCTCCACAAGCAGCGATAACCTGCGAGACGGACATGCCGCGCGCTCGGACACCGTGTGCGCCTCCCTTGTGACACAGACAGTGGTCGGACGTCACGTTGCCCTCGCGGCACGCCCACGCAGACAACGAACCGCGAGATCACTGATAGGGACGGAAGCGCGTGGACCTGTTCGAGTACCAGGCGAGGGACCTCTTCGCCAAGCACGATGTACCGGTGCTGGCCGGTGAAGTCATCGACACGCCTGAGGCGGCCCGCGCAGCCACCGAGCGCCTCGGTGGCAAGTCCGTCGTCAAGGCCCAGGTGAAGGTCGGCGGCCGTGGCAAGGCCGGTGGCGTGAAGCTCGCCGCCACCGCCGACGAGGCGGTCGAGCACGCGACCAACATCCTCGGCATGGACATCAAGGGCCACACGGTCCACAAGGTGATGATCGCCGAGACGGCCCCGGAGATCGTGGAGGAGTACTACGTCTCCTTCCTCCTGGACCGTGCCAACCGCACCTTCCTCTCCATCGCGTCCGTCGAGGGCGGCATGGAGATCGAGGAGGTGGCGGAGACCCGCCCCGAGGCCGTCGCCAAGACGCCGATCGACGCCAACGTCGGTGTGACCCCCGAGGTCGCCCGCCAGATCGTCGAGGCGGCGAAGTTCCCGGCCGAGGTCGCCGACAAGGTCGCCAACGTCCTGGTCACCCTGTGGAAGACCTTCGTCGAGGAGGACGCCCTCCTGGTCGAGGTCAACCCGCTGGCCAAGGTCGCCTCCGGTGACGTCATCGCCCTGGACGGCAAGGTCTCCCTCGACGAGAACGCCGAGTTCCGTCAGCCGGAGCACGAGGCCCTCCAGGACAAGGACTCCGCGAACCCGCTGGAGGCCGCCGCCAAGGCCAAGAACCTCAACTACGTCAAGCTCGACGGCGAGGTCGGCATCATCGGCAACGGCGCGGGTCTCGTCATGAGCACCCTGGACGTCGTCGCGTACGCCGGTGAGGCGCACGGTGGCGTCAAGCCCGCCAACTTCCTCGACATCGGCGGCGGCGCGTCCGCGGCCGTGATGGCGAACGGCCTGGAGATCATCCTGGGCGACCCCGACGTCAAGTCGGTCTTCGTCAACGTCTTCGGCGGCATCACCGCGTGCGACGAGGTCGCCAACGGCATCGTGCAGGCGCTCCAGCTGCTCGCGGACAAGGGCGAAGAGGTCACCAAGCCGCTCGTCGTCCGCCTCGACGGCAACAACGCCGAGCTGGGTCGCAAGATCCTCTCCGACGCCAACCACCCGCTGGTCCAGCGCGTGGACACCATGGACGGCGCGGCCGACAAGGCCGCCGAGCTCGCGGCTGCGAAGTAAGGGAAGAGGGACAGACAAGCCATGGCTATCTTCCTCGACAAGGACTCCAAGGTCATCGTCCAGGGCATGACCGGTGCCACGGGCATGAAGCACACCAAGCTCATGCTGGCCGACGGCACGAACATCGTCGGTGGCGTGAACCCGCGCAAGGCGGGCACGTCGGTCGACATCGACGGCAACGAGATCCCGGTCTTCGGCACCGTCGCCGAGGCGATCGAGAAGACGGGTGCGAACGTATCCGTCCTCTTCGTACCGCCGGCTTTCGCCAAGGCGGCCGTCGTCGAGGCGATCGACGCCGAGATCCCGCTCGCGGTCGTCATCACCGAGGGCATCGCGGTCCACGACTCGGCGGCGTTCTACGCCTACGCCGTGTCCCAGGGCAACAAGACCCGGATCATCGGCCCCAACTGCCCGGGTCTCATCACCCCCGGCCAGTCGAACGCCGGCATCATCCCGGGCGACATCACCAAGCCGGGCCGCATCGGTCTGGTCTCGAAGTCCGGCACGCTGACGTACCAGATGATGTACGAGCTCCGTGACATCGGCTTCTCGTCGGCCGTCGGCATCGGTGGCGACCCGGTCATCGGCACCACGCACATCGACGCGCTGGCTGCGTTCGAGGCCGACCCCGACACCGACCTGATCGTGATGATCGGTGAGATCGGTGGCGACGCCGAGGAGCGCGCGGCCGCGTTCATCAAGGAGAACGTGACCAAGCCGGTCGTCGGCTACGTCGCGGGCTTCACCGCGCCGGAGGGCAAGACCATGGGTCACGCCGGCGCGATCGTGTCCGGCTCGTCCGGTACGGCTGCGGCGAAGAAGGAGGCCCTTGAGGCCGCGGGCGTCAAGGTCGGCAAGACGCCGACGGAGACGGCGAAGCTGGCGCGCGAGATTCTGGCCGGCTGAATTTCCTGAACATGTGTGGGCCCGTTCCCTTTGTTGGGGGCGGGCCCATCGTGCCTAATGGGGTGCCTCGCTTTGTGGTCTGGCGGGTGCGGGTGGTTTGTGGCTGGTCGCGCAGTTCCCCGCGCCCCTGGAGGTGGGTTGGTGTGGGCCGGTGCTATGCGCGGGTGAGCCGCGTCGGCGACGATCCGCTCGGTCGCCGGGTCCTCGCGGACCTCAAGGGC
>NZ_JBEYVC010000238.1:0-13758 GCF_040643855.1 Streptomyces sp. NPDC047072
TGTTGAACTCGCCGGCCCGCATCCGGGCGACCACGTCCGCGACCGCCCTGCCGTAGTGCTCGGGGGTGGGGACCTCCCGGACCTGCCAGTCGGGCCGTCGTGCGGGATGGGGTACGGGCAGCGCCAGGAGCGGGTCCTCACGCAGGGGAGGAGCGGAGTGCGTGAGGTCGGGCACCGCCAGCGCGGTCGGTGCGTCCGGTGCGAAGGGCAGGGAGCCGATGACGACCGGTGCGGGCGCGTCGGGCCGGCGCAGGGCGTCGAGGACGTCCCGTACCCGGTGGGCCAACGGGCCCGCCCCGTCGGGGACTTCGGCGGCGGTGCCACGGCCCAGCAGGGTCCGGTGGGGTGTGGCGAGGAAACGATCCGTCGCGGGTCGGTAGGCGTCGAGGAGAGAGGTCGCCGCGCCGGGGGTGACCAGCGGCTCGGCGGGAGCGTGCGTGGTGAGGGACATGGTTGTCTCCAGTGGGGGGAGAGCGAGGGGCCGGTCAGGCCCGGAGGGTGGCTCCGCCGTCCACGTACAGGTCGTGCATGGTGATGTGGCGGGCGCGGTCGGAGACCAGGAACACGACGGCGTCGGCGACGTCGGAGGGTTCGGCGACCCGGCCCAGCGGGATGCCGGTGCGATGGGCCGCGAGGTCTCCCTCGACCACGCGGCGGACGGCGGCCGCCTCGTCCCCGGCGGGCCACAGGGCGCGCTGCATGTCGGTCAGGGTGGATCCGGGCGAGACCGTGTTGCAGCGGACGCCGTGGGCGGCCACCTCCAGGCCGAGGCACTTGGTGAACATGACGGAGGCGGCCTTCGAGGCGGCGTAGGCGGCCATGCCCGTGCGCGGGATGCCGGCCGCGTTCGAGGCGACGGTGACGATGCTGCCGCGCCCCCGTCCGGTCATCCGGCGGGCCACCGCGCGTGAGACGTGCATGACGCCGGTGGTGTTGACGGCGAAGGTGGCCGCCCAGTCGGTGTCCGTCAGCGCCTCGACGGGTGAACTGCGCAGGATCCCGGCCACGTTGACGGCGATGTCCAGCGGACCGAGCGTGTCCTCGGCCTCGGCGACCAGCACGTCCACGGCGTCCGGGTCGGTCACGTCGAGGGGGCGGGCGACCACCTTGTCGCCCCATGCGTCGGCGAGCGCGGCGACGCCCTCGCCGTCCACGTCGGTGGCCAGGACCCGGGCGCCCGCCGCGACGAGGGCCGCCGTCACGGCGGCCCCGATGCCCCGGCCCGCCCCCGTCACGAGGGCGAGCCGGCCGGTCGGCGAAGCGCTCACGGGGCGAGGGCCTTCGTCACGTCGTCGAGGACGATCCGCGCGGCCAGCGGGCCGCCCGCGCTGTTCCACGCAGAGCCCTGGACGACCACGACGTGTCCCTTCTTCTGGACATTCAGCTTGCTGAAGTTGGGCACCTTGACGGCCTCGGCGTACGCCTTCTCGCCCTCGGCGGTGTCGCCGAGCGTGCCGAAGAACAGCCAGTCGCCGTCGATGGTGGACAGCTTCTCCAGGCTGACCGGCTCGCTGTGCCCGACGCTCGCGCCCTGCTGGTCGGCGGGCCGGGTCAGGCCCAGAGCGGACAGCGTGGAGCCCACGTGTCCCACGCCCTTGCCGACCACCGAGGGCGCGCCGTCCTGCCAGCGGACCACGCTGACCACCGCGCCCGCGTTGGCGCCGAGCTTCGCCTTGGTCGCGGCGACGTCGGCGTCGAAGCCGGTGAGGATCTTCTCGCCCTGCGCCTTCTCGTTGAGGGCGTTCGCGGTCGCGGTGAAGGCGTCCTTCCAGTCCGCGTTGAGCTTCGCGGTGACCACGGTCGGTGCGATGGCCTGCAACTTGGCGAGCTGGGTCTTCGCGCCGGTGGTCTCGTCGAGCAGGATCAGGTCGGGGTGCAGCGCCGCCAGCTTCTCGAGGTCGGCCTCCGCGACGGTGGCGACGACCTCGGCGCTCGTGGCCTTGTCGGCGAGGTAGGTGGACACGCCCGTCTGGCCGCGGCCCGCGGTGGCGCCGACGGGCCGCACACCGAGGGCGAGGGCGGCGTCGAGGGTGGGCTCGCTGAGGGTGACGACCTTCTTCGGGTCCGCCGGTACCTGGACCGTGCGGCCCTGGGCGTCGGTGATGCTGCGGGTCGTGGTCGCCTTGCCGGCGCTGACGGCGTCGTCGCCGTCGTCCCCGCAGCCGGCCAGGAGGAGGGTTCCGGTGACCACGGCGGCGAGGGACGTCAGGACAGCGCGGCGAGAGGTTCTTGCGGCGTACATGGTGATGAACTCCTTGCAGGGACCTTGCGGAAACAGGAGGGGAGGGATCGGGGAGGGCGTCAGCCCGTGGGGTCGCCGAGCAGGCGGACCAGTCCGTCGGCCAGGGCACCGTGCCAACAGGCGTAGTCGTGGCCGCCGTTGTACTCGTCGTAGGTCACCCGGTAGCCCGCGCCGGCCAGCGCTTTGTGGAGCGCACGGTTCTGGTCGACCATGGAGCCCTCGTGGAGGCCGACGTCCAGGTGGACCCGCACCGGACGAGGCGGCGTCGAGGTGTAGCGGCCGACGAGCCAGGGGATGCCGTACGCCCGGGGCGCCGGAGGACCGGAGCCGTGCGGGGGCGGCAGCCCGGGCCGCCACCACAGGGAGGCGGACTGGGCGAGCACGTTGCCGAACCGGTCGGGTCTGCGATGACCGGCGTACAGGGCGGTGACCCCGCCCAGGCTCTGCCCGGCGACGACGGTTCGCGCGGGGTCCGTGGTCAGCGGCCAGCGGCCGGCCGCCCAGGGCAGCAGTTCGTCGGCGAGGAAGGACACGAACGGGTCCCGGCCGCCGAGTTCGCGCCAGCGGGTGTCCCGGTCGACGGCGTCCGGAGCCAGGACGACCAGCGGCGGCAGTGCCCGGTCGGCGATCAGTGCGTCGAGGGTGCGGCCGAGGCCCATCCGGCCGAGCCACATGTCGCCGTCGCACACCACCGCCACCGGCAGTGAGGAGGCGGCCGCGCGCTCGTGCCCCGGCGGCAGGTAGACCCAGGTGTCGCGGGTCCCGCCGAGGGCGGTGGCGGCCACCCGGTACCGCTCGACCCGGCCTGCCGACACGTCGCCGCCCCGGCCTGCCCAGGGCTCGGCGGGGGCCTCGGGCAGGGCGAAGACCGAGCTCGGCACGGACTGCCAACGGGTGGGCACCGTACGGTCGTTGAGCGGGTCGGGCGCAGCGTGCGCGGACAGCGACCGCAGCCGCCGCTGGAGCAGCCACTCGTCCGCGGGCGGCTGCTTGGCCGAGATGTCGGCGGCCATCCGGTAGGAGCCGCGGTGGTCCGCCCGCAGGGCCAGACCCAGATGCCATACGTCGGTGCCGGGGATGTTCTCCAGCAGGGCGCCGGCGAGGTGGTCGCGGTCGATGACGCGGTTGGCGAGCAGCAGCACCTGCCGGGTGGCGCGGTGGCCGCGCCACAGGAACGTGACGGCCCGGCGTCCCGGAGCGCCCTCCAGCTCCTCCACGAGGGGGGTGCCCGAGTGCTCCACCTCCTGCCAGAACGCGGTCGTCAGGGCGGCGCGTTCGGCCGCGGTGTCCGCTTCGGACAGCTGGGCCACCAGACGCGCCACCCGCGGGCCGACGACCCGGGTGGGGACGGCGTCGGCCGCCGCCCGGCCCCTGCGGGAGAGGGACTTCGCGGTCATCGCGACTCCCCGTGGGTACGCGCGAGTTCGAGCAGCCGCGGCACGGTCTCCCCGGGGCTCGGCGTCGCCGCCATCTCCCGGGCCACATCCCGGGCGGCGGTGCGCAGCGCACCGTCGGTCAGCAGCCGCTCGACGAGGCCGGCCGTCAGGTCCTCCGGCCCGCCGGGCACCAGCCCGCAGCCGCGCTCACGCACCGCGGCGGCGTTGGCCGGCCGGTCCGCCCCTTCGCCGAGCACGATCTGCGGCAGCCCGGAATCCAGGGCGGTGAGGGTGGTGCCGGCACCACCGTGGTGGACGACGGCGTCGCTGTGCGCGAGCAGCATGCCCAGCGGAATCCAGTCCACCGGCCGCACGTTGTCCGGCAGTTCACCCAGGCCCGACAGATCGCCGCCGCCCAGGGCGAGGACGAACTCCGCGTCGGTGTGCCGGGCCGCGTCCACCACCCAACGCACCGGTGACACCCCGTCGATCACCGGACGGACCGTGCCGAGGGTGACGGTCACGCGGGGGCGCTTGCGGGCGCCGGGCAGCCACTCGGGCAGGGTGCCGCCGCCGTTGTAGGGGACGTACCTCATGAACCAGCGCCGGGGTTCGGCGGTCACGCTCATGCTGGGCGGGGTGACGTCGAGCCAGGCGGCGATCGGGGCCGGACCGTCGAGACCGTGCCGGGCGTAGGCCGGGGCCAGGACGTTGTTCATCATCCCGACGTGGGCCGAGGTGTGGCCGAAACCCACCGCGTGCAGCACGGAGGGAACCCGGATGCGGGCCGCCACGAGCTGACCGGCCACGCCGAGCGGGGTGTGGACCACGAGGTCGGGCCGCCAGTCCTCGGCGAGGGTGACCATCCGGTCGGCCATCTCCTCGCTGAAGAAGGAGAACCCGCCTCCCTTCGGCGGTGCGCCACGCTCGCCCGGCGCGGGCGGCCTGCGGTTGCCGCGGTCGCGCTCCATCTCGGCGTAGAGCGCGTCCGGATCGATGCCGGGCGCGCAGTCGGCGGCGAGGAGACCGGCCCGTTCGGTGTGGCCCACGGCCGCCCCGCAGGTGGCGACCAGGACCTCGTGCCCCGCGGCTCTGAGGCCGTGCGCGAGCGGAACCAGGGGATACAGCAGTCCGAAGAACGGGGGGCCGACAAGCAGGACGCGCATGTCTCCTCTTTCCGGGAAATGTGTCGGCGAAATCGTCAACAAGCAAGGTTAGGTTAGCCTAAGCTAAGCACATGTCCAGTGGATCCCACCCCCAGCCGGGAGGGAGGCGACGGCTGCTCGCCGCCTGTCGCCAACACCCCGGCCCGCTCACCGCTCTTGTCCTCGGTTCCGTGCTCGGCACCGGCCTCGAAGCCCTGGGGCCCCTGCTCGCGGGCCTCGCCGTGAACGACGCCGTCGCCGGCCGACCAGGGCGGGCCGGTGTGCTCGCCGCTCTCCTGTGCGCCCTCGCCGTCGTCCAGTTCGGCGCCGAGTTCACCCGGCGCTACGCCGCCGGAAAACTCGCGCTGGCCGTCCAGCACGGGCTGCGCACGCAGGTGTTCGACTCGATCCAGCGCTACGACGGCGTCCGGCAGGACGAGTTGCGCACCGGGCAGGTCGTCTCCCGCGCCAACAGCGACCTCCAGCAGATCCAGACGATGCTCGGGATGCTGCCGATCCCGCTCGGTGTGAGCGCGCAGTTCGCCGTCGCCGTCGCGGCGATGCTGTGGCTGTCCGCACCACTGACCCTCGTGGCCCTCACCGTCGTGCCGGCCCTCGCGTTCACCGCAGCGCGCAGCCGGGCGAAGCTGGTGCCCGCGACCCGGGCGGGCCAGGCGCAGGCCGCGGCCGTCGCCGAGCACGTCGAGGAGACCGTCACCGGCGTCCGCGTCGTCAAGGCATTCGGCCAGGAGGATGCCGAGACCGACCGCATGGCCCGTGCCTGTCGCGCGTTGTTCGGCCGCCGTCTGGAGGTGGCCCGCCTCCAGGCCGCCGCGACCGCCACCATGTCCGCCCTGCCCGCCGCCGGACAGGTCGGCGTCCTCGCCCTCGGCGGCTGGCTCGCCCTGCGCGGCAGCATCGACGTCGGCACCTTCCTGGCCTTCGCCGGCTACCTCACCCTGCTCGCCGGACCCGCCCGGCTGCTGGCCAACTTCACCGTCAACGCCCAGCAGGCCCGCGCGGCGGCCGACCGGGTGTACGAACTGGTCGACGCGCGCCCCGACATCACCGACCATCCGCACGCCGAGGACCTGCCCGAGGGCCCCCTGGAACTCGAACTGCGCGAGCTCACCTTCGGCTACGCGCCCAGCGACCCGGTCCTCGCCGGGGTGTCCCTGACCGTCCGGCCGGGCGAGACCCTCGCCGTCGTCGGACCGCCCGGCTCCGGCAAGTCGACCGTCTCCCTGCTGCTCAGCCGCTTCTACGACCCCCAGTCGGGCAGCGTCCGGGTCGGCGGCACCGATGTGCGGATGCTGCGGCTCGCCTCCCTGCGCGCGGCCGTCGGCAGCGTCTTCGAGGACCCCTTCCTGTTCTCCTGCTCGATCCGCGACAACATCGCCCACGGTCGCCCCGACGCGACCGACGCCGAGGTGGAGGCCGCGGCCCGGGCCGCCGACGCCCACGCGTTCATCAGCGCGCTGCCCGCCGGGTACGCCACAGAGGCGGGGGAGCGGGGCATGCAGCTCTCCGGCGGCCAGCGCCAGCGGATCGCCCTGGCCCGCGCGCTGCTCACCGACCCGCGCGTCCTGGTCCTCGACGACGCCACCTCCGCCGTCGACCCGGCCACCGAGTCCGTCATCCAGGACGCCCTGCGCCGGGCCGCCGCCGGACGCACCACGCTGCTCATCGCCCACCGCCGCTCCACTCTCGCCCTCGCCGACCGCATCGCCGTCCTCGACGGCGGGCGCCTCGTCGACTGCGGCACCGAGACCGAACTGACCGTCCGCTGCGGCCTGTTCCGCGAACTGCTGGCGGGGCCGAGCGGGAGTGTGGACGAGCGGGTGGTCGCCGCCGCGGGACCGGACGGCGCGGGGCCCGGCGGGGCTGATCAGGGTGGGGCTGGATCGGACACCGTGAGACAGGGCGGCGCAGAGCCGGGTACCGGGGAACCGGGGGGCGCTGAGCCGGACACCGAGGGACCGGCCGAAGCGGAGTCCGGTGGTGCCGGATCGGGTGCCGCCGGATCGGGTGCCGGCAATTCGCCCGGCGTCGAGCCGACGTCATCCGTCCGCGGGCCCGTCGAGGGTGCGGTCACCCCGGCGCTCTGGCCGCGCCCGCCGGTCGAGAAGGCCGCCGAGGACGTCGTACCGGACGAAGAACCGGCCCTGGACGAGCGGGAGTTGCGCGCTCCGGCTGCCCACCTCACCCTGCGCCGGCTCCTGGGCCCCATAGGGGGTCCCCTTCTGCTCGGCCTCGCCCTGCTCGTCGCCGACACCGCCGCCGGCACCGCGCTGCCGCTCCTGGTACGCCGGGGTCTCGACTCCGGCGTGGCCGACGGCGACGGCCGTGTCCTCACGGTCTGCGTCCTGCTCGGCGTCCTCGCGGTCGCGGTGAGCTGGGCCGCCCTGAACGCCCAGACCCGCGTCACCCGCCGGGCCGGCGAACGGGTCCTGTACGGGCTGCGGATCCGCGTCTTCGCCCAACTCCAGCGGCTCGGCGTGGACTTCTACGAGCGTGAGCGCGGCGGGCAGGTCATGACCAGGATCGTCAACGACATCGACGCCCTCGCCGCGTTCCTCCAGAACGGTCTGCTCACCTCGGTCGCCGCCCTGGCCACCGTCACCGGCGCCGTCTGCGCGATGATCGCCGTCCACCCGCCGCTGGCCCTCGCCGCCCTCGCCCTGCTGCCCCTCGTGCTCGGCGCCACCTTCGTGTTCTGGCGGCTGTCCTCGGCGGCGTACGACGAGGCCCGGCGCCGCATCGGCGAGGTGAACGCCTCCCTCCAGGAGAACGTCAGCGGACTGCGCACCGCGCAGGCACACGGCCGAGAGGAGGGCGCCGCCCGCGACTTCGGCGAACTCTCCGCCGCCTACCGCACGGCCCGTCTGCGCGCCCAGCGCTACGCCTCCGTCTACTTCCCCAGCGTCAACCTGACCGCCGAACTCTCCCGCGCCCTGGTGCTGTTCGTCGGCGCCCACCGGGTGGCGGACGGTGACCTCTCACCCGGTGTGCTGGTCGCGTTCATGCTCTACCTGAGCATGTTCTTCGCCCCGATCCAGCAGCTGTCCCTCACCTTCGACAGCTACCAGCAGGCGTCGGTGGGCCTGCGCCGCGTCCTGGAACTGCTGCGCATACGCCCGACATCGACCCGCACCGAGGATCCGGCACCGCTGCCGGAGCACCTGCGCGGCGCCATCGAGTTGCGAGGCGTCGGAGTCACCTACCCCGGTGCCGACCGGCCGTCCCTGCGCGACGTCGACCTGCGGATCGAGCCGGGGGAGACGGTCGCCCTCGTCGGTACCACCGGCGCGGGCAAGTCCACCCTCGTCAAGCTCCTCGCCCGCTTCCACGACCCCGACCGGGGGAGCGTCCTCGTCGACGGCACCGACATCGGCCGCTGGCCCGCCCCCGAGTACCGGCGGCGCCTCGGGTATGTGCCGCAGGAGCCCCACCTGTTCAGCGGTGACATCGCCGCCAACATCCGCTACGGCAGGCCCTCGGCGAGCGACGCCGAAGTGGAGGCCGCGGCCCGTGCGGTCGGCGCGCTCGATGCCGTCGCCGCCCAGCCGCACGGCTTCCGTCAGCCGGTCGGCGAAGGAGGCCGGTCCCTGTCGGCGGGCCAGCGGCAGCTGATCGCGCTCGCCCGCGCCGAACTCGTCGACCCCGCCGTGCTGTTGCTCGACGAGGCCACCGCCGCGCTGGACCCAGCCACCGAGGAGGCGGTGGCCCGTGCGGGGGAGAGCGCCGCGGGGCGCCGTACGACCGTCGTCGTCGCCCACCGGCTGACGACCGCGGCCCGGGCCGACCGGATCGTCGTCCTCGACCACGGCCGGGTGGCCGAACAGGGCACCCACGAAAGCCTGTTGGCGGCGGACGGCGCCTACGCACGACTGTGGCGGACCACCGCCGAGGACGTCCGTGAACCCGCGGGAGCACCCCGACCGTGAGAACCCTCGACAAGGCACCCGTATGAGCGTCACCGCAGCCCCGCCGGTCGCACCCGGGACCCCGCGCTCCCGCACCTCCCTGCGCTCGGCAGGGCTCCTGCTGGGCGTGGCGGTCCTGGTCGCGGGCGTCGCCCTCTCGCTGGCCGTGGGCACCAAGCAGATCCCCCTCGACCAGGTCTGGTCGGCCCTGGTGTCGCCGTCCGGCACCGAGAACGACGCGATCGTGCGCGACCTCCGTCTGCCGCGCACCCTCATCGGCGTCGCCGTCGGCGCGGCCCTCGGCCTCGCGGGCGCGGTGATGCAGACCCTGACCCGCAACCCCCTGGCCGATCCCGGACTGCTCGGCGTCAACGCGGGTGCCTCGGCGGCCGTCGTCACCGCGATCGGCGTCCTCGGCATCACCTCCTTCTCCGGCTACCTCTGGTTCGCACTCGCCGGGGCGGCCCTCGCGGCCGTCGCCGTCAACGCCCTAGGCGGCGGCCGGTACGCCACCCCCGTACGCCTCGCCCTCGCCGGGACCGCCGTCAACGCCGCCCTGTTCGGCTACATCAACGGACTCCAGCTGTGGAACCTCAGCACCCTCGACGCGATGCGTCACTGGTCGGTGGGCACCCTCGCCAAACGCGACATCGCCCTGCTGCTGACCGTGCTGCCCCTGCTGGTCGCCGGAGCCCTGCTCGCGCTCGGGCTCGCCCGGCCGCTGGGCGCGATCGCGCTCGGCGACGACCACGCCCGCGCCCTCGGCACCCGGGTGCGGCTCGCCCGGAGCCTCGCCGTCGTCGCCGTCACGCTGCTGTGCGGGGCGGCGACCGCGGTGTGCGGCCCGATCGGGTTCGTCGGCCTGATGGTCCCGCACGCCGCGCGGGCCTTCTGCGGCCCCGACCCGCGGTGGCTGCTCCCGTACTGCGCGCTCTACGCGCCGGTGCTGCTGCTCGTCTCCGACGTGGTCGGCCGCGTCGTCGTGCCGCCCTCGGAGATCGAGGTGGGCACGGTGACGGCCTTCCTCGGAGGCCTGCTCTTCATCCATCTGGTACGGCGGCGGAAGGTGGCCCAGCTGTGAGCGTGACCGAGAACCCGCCACGGGCCAGGGTGGTCCGCCCCGGCCTGGTGCGCACGGGCCGCTGGTCCCTGCGCTACACCCCACGTGCCCTGCTGGTCTGCGCCGCCCTCGGCGCGCTCGCCGCGGGTACGACGGTACTGGCCATCGGCACCGGGACGTACGCGCTGTCACCACCGCAGGTGCTGCGCACCCTCGCCGGCGGGGGCCCACCGGGCGCCGGGTTCATCGTGCTCGACCTGCGCCTTCCCCGTGCCCTGGTCGCGGTCCTGGTCGGCTTCGGGATGGGCATGGCGGGAGCGGTCTTCCAGTCGCTGACCCGCAACCCCCTCGGCAGCCCGGACATCACCGGGTTCGGCAACGGCGCCTCGGCGGGGGCGCTCGTCGCGATCATCCTCTTCGACGCGGGCGACACCCAGACCGCGGCCGGCGCGGTGTGCGGCGGGCTCGCCACCGCCGCCGCCGTCTACCTCCTGGCGTGGAAGCGGGGCGTCCACGGCTACCGGCTCGTCCTCGTCGGGATCGGCGCCTCCGCCGTACTGGGCTCGGCGACCAGCTTCCTCTACGTCCGCGCCGACATCGGCAAGGCGGCCCAGGCGGCGAGCTGGATGATCGGTTCGCTCAACGCCCGCGACTGGGGCGACGTCCGGATCGCCGCCCTGGGCCTGGCCGTGCTGGTGCCGGTGGTCCTCGGCCGCGCACGGCAGTTGACGCTGCTGGAGATGGGCGACGACACGGCCGCCGCGCTGGGCGTCCCGCCCGAACGCACCCGGCTGGTGCTGCTGGCCACGGGCACGGGACTGACCGCGATGGCGGTCGCCGCGGCCGGCCCCGTTCCCTTCGTCGCCATGGCGGCGCCCCAACTGGCCCGCCGCATGACCCGTTCCGCCGGGCCCAACCTCCTGCCCGCCGCGTGGACCGGAGCGCTCCTCGTCTCCGCCGCCGACCTGGTCACCCAGCGCGTCACCGGCTCCGCGCTGATGCCGGTCGGCGTGGTGACGGGCGTGGCGGGCGGCGCCTACCTGGCCTGGCTGCTGCGCGGGGAGCGACGCGCGGGCAAGGTGTGAGCGCCGTACCCCGCCCCGTGCGGAGACCTCACCCGAAGATCGCCGCCGGGTCGGGCTTCTTGTCGCCGAACAGCCCGTCCTCCTCGCCCAGGGAGGCGAGCTTCTCGATGGACGCCAGGTTGGTCTCGGTCGGCCACAGCGGAAGCGTCAGCTTCTTCAGCACCTCGGCGTCGATCTTGGTGTACGTGGTGATGGCCTGCCGGGCCTCGTCCGGGTGCGCGGAGGCGTACGCGAGGGACTCGCTCACCGCCTCCTTGAACCTCTTGACCAGGTCCGGGTTCTCCTGGGCCAGCCTGGCCGAGGTGAAGTACGTCGCCAGGGTGAGCTTGGGGTCGGTCTCCGCGAACGGCGCCGTCACGGAGCGGGCGCCCTGGGACATGGCGATCGTCTGGGCCGGCTCTCCCATCCAGGCGGCGTCGACCCGACCGCCGGCGATCGCGGCCGGCATCTGGTCGAAGGGGATCTCGACGAACTTGACCTTCGCGGGGTCGCCGCCGTCCTTGCGGACCGCCTCGCGCACCACGGTGTCCCCGATGTTCTTGAGGGTGTTGACCGCCACGGTGTGCCCCGCGAGCTCCTTCGCCGACTTGATGGGGCTGTCCTTCTTGACGAGCACCCCGGTGACGTCCCGCGTGGTGTTGCCGGTCGTGGTCGTCGCGTTGATCACCGACTTGAGCGCGATCCCCTGCGTCTGGGCGATCATCAGCGAGGTGGGGTTGCTGAACCCGAACTGGAACTGGCCGCTGAGCACGCCGGGGACGATCGCGGCGCCGCCCTGGGCGCTCTCCATCTTCAGCTCGATGCCGCGACTGTCGAAGAAGCCCTTCTCCTGGCCCAGATAGAGCGGCGCGACATCCACGATCGGCACGATGCCGACCTTGACCTGGGTGGTTCCGCCGCTGCCGGAATCCGACGAGGCGCTCGCCCCGTCCGACGAGGATCCGCATCCGGCCGCACAGACGACCGTGACCACTGCTGTCGCAAGCCCGAGAACGCGCCGTCGCATGGGGCTCCTCCTGAGGGAAGGTGAGTGAGGGTGGCTCGATGTGCGCTGGCTCGCCGACCGTTCCGGTGGGCCCTCCACCATGACGTTGTGCATATTGCGGACGGCCGCAATCTACTCGCCTACCTTTGCGGTGTCATGCCCCTGGACGGCCGTACCCTTGCGGACGTGTCGTTCTCCCAGGTGAAGCCCTCCGGCATACGCGACGGGCACCCGTCCGGCGGCGGCCGGGAGCGCCCCGGCGCCCCGCAGCCGCGCCCCCAGTCCCTGCTGCTCGCCTTCTTCGGCGACCACGTCCTGGAGGAGGGCCCGCTGGGCGTCTACTCGGGCAGCGTCATCGACGTGCTCGGGCGCGCGGGGATCGGGGAGCAGGCCGTGCGCTCCACGCTCACCCGCATGGTGGGCCGCGGTCTGCTGCAGCGTCAGCGGGAGGGCCGCCGGATGTACTTCGGGCTGACCCCGCACGCGACCCAGATCCTCCACGACGGCCGCAGGCGCGTTTGGACGGCCAGTGCCGTCAACGACGACTGGGACGGCATCTGGACGCTGTTCGGGTTCTCGCTCCCGGACGCCTGGCAGCGGCGGCGGCACGACCTGCGCTCCCGGCTCGCCTGGTCCGGCTTCGGGCCGCTCTACAGCGGACTGTGGGTCGCGCCCGGCCGGGTCGACGTCTCCGAGACCGTGGCCGAACTCGGCATCGCCGCCCACGTCAAGGTCTTCCACGCGCGCGCCGACGAGGCCACCGACATCGCGGTGATGGTCCGGGAGAGCTGGGACCTGGAGGCGATCGCCGCCCGCTACCGCTCCTTCGAGGAGCGCTGGGGCGGACACGTCGACCGGCATCCCGACGACGCCCTGGCCACCCGGCTGTGCCTGGTCGCCGAGTGGCTGCGGGCCATCCGCACCGATCCCCGTCTGCCCGCCCGGCACCTGCCGGCCGACTGGCCCGCCCGGTCCGCCGAGGAAACGTTCCGTCGTCTCGCGGACCGGACGGGGGACGCGGCCCGCCGGATGGCCGCCGAGCTGCTGGAGACGACACCGCTACGGTCCTTGTGAGCGGGGTGCGTCCTCCGTCGGTAGTACGCCCACTAAACATCCGCAGTAAATTACTTGAGTTACGCAACAAGATGGTAAACTGGCGAGTATGTCCTCACAGCCGCTCCCCGACGTCCCCGCGTCCCCGGAAGTCATCGAGATCGAGCGGGCGCTCACCCGCATCACCTACCTGAGCACCCGCGCCCGGCAGCACGACCGCCTGATGGCCCTGGCCGAGGTGCCGCTGGACCGCGCCGCCGTGGCCCTGCTGCGGCAGGTCGCGGACACCGAGCCGATGCGCCCCGGTGAGCTGGCGAACCGCCTCGGGGTGGAGGCCTCGCACGTCACGCGCACGGTCCAGCAGCTCCAGAAGTCCGGTTACGTCACCCGCGTCCCCGACCCCGACGACCGGCGCGCCCAGCGCATCCAGCTCACCGAGACGGGACAGCAGGCCATAGACCGCGTCCGGGACGCCGGCGCCCGGGGCATGCAGCTGGCCCTCGCGCAGTGGTCGCCCGAGGAACTGCGCGAGCTCGCCGTCCTCTTCCACCGCATGGTCGACGACTTCCTCTCCTACTCCATCGACGACGAGAGCGAGGAGCCGACCCCGGCCGGCACCGCCTGAGTCTCACCCCGCACCGACCCAGGCCGCCGGCCGCGCCACGGGGGCCGGCTCCCGCAGCCGTCGCAGCAGCAGGAGCCCCAGCGCGGGCAGCGCCACCAGCGGGACGAGCGCGAGCCGCAGCGACATGGCGTCGGCCAAGGCCCCCAGCGCCGGGGCCGCGAGACCGCCGACGCTCACCGTCAGGCCCAGCGTCACCCCGCTCGCCGTTCACCGCCTACTTCGCCTCCCGCCCGCTCGTCGAGTCGCGTCTGCTGCGTGCGT
>NZ_JBEYVC010000239.1:0-13694 GCF_040643855.1 Streptomyces sp. NPDC047072
CGCCGCATGATCGAGATCCGCAAGCAGAACCCCGCCTTCGGCCTCGGCACCTTCGACGAACTGCCCTCCTCCAACCCGGCGGTCCTCGCCTTCCTGCGGGAGTACGAGGACGACCTGGTCCTGTGCGTGCACAACTTCTCGCGCTTCGCACAGCCCACCGAGCTGGACCTGAGCCGGTTCAACGGACGGCACCCGGTCGAGCTGTTCGGCGGGGTGCGGTTCCCGGCCATCGGCGAACTGCCGTACTTGCTGACCCTGGCCGGGCACGGGTTCTACTGGTTCCGGCTGCGCAAGGAGACCGCGTAACCACCCGGCACTCGTGGCGGGGCGGTTTCCACCGTCCCGCCCGGGGCACGCATCAGTAACACCCCGACCAGCCAGCCCGGGGAAAGGACGCCACGCCATGTCGGAAGCCGTCACCCGTACCGCCACGACAAGTCCCGGCCTCCTCGCCTCCCTTGATCCACTCCTGCGCGAGTGGCTGCCGAGGCAGCGCTGGTTCGCGGGCAAGGGACGCCCGGTCACCGGGTTCACCGAGGTGGCGGCGACCGAACTGCTGCCGCCCACCGCGAAGCTCGGCCTGTACCACCTGCTGGTCCGGGTCCACCAGCCGCTCACGGTCGGCGCTCCACCGCACCCCGGCGACTGCTACCAGCTCCTCATAGGCACGCGCGAGGCGCTGCCCCCGAGGCTGGCGCCCGCGCTCATCGGCCATGTCGAGGACGGCCCGCTCGCCGGCCGTACGGCGTACGACGCCCTTCACGACCCCCTGCCCGCCGAGCTGCTCCTGGAGGCGATCCGCACCGGAGCCCGTATCGGCGGGCTGCGTTTTGAACGGGACCCGCACCAGGAGATCCGGGACGGCCTGGTCCCACGGGTGCTGACCGCCGAGCAGTCGAACTCGTCGGTCGTCTACGGAGATACGTTCATCCTGAAGCTGCTGCGCCGGGTCCTGCCCGGCGTCAACCCCGACCTGGAGCTGCCGCTGGCGCTGGCCCGGGAGGGCTGCCCCCGGGTGCCCGCGCCGGCGGGCTGGCTGCGCGCGGAGTCGGCCGAGGAGCCGTACGTCCTCGGGGTGCTCCAGCCCTTCGTGCAGGGCGCCACCGATGGGTGGGAGCTGGCCCTGCGGGAGCTGGCCAAGGGCGAGGACTTCGGCGCGGAGGCGCGTGCGCTGGGGCGGGCCACCGCCGAGGTGCACACCGCGCTGGCGCGGGCGCTGCCGACGGTCACCCTCGGGCACGCCCAGCTCCAGCCGCTGGTCGACGGCATGATCGAGCGGCTGGAGGCGGCCGTACAGGCGGTTCCGGCGCTACGGCCGTACGCACCCGCCCTGCACTCCGCGTTCACCGCGCTCGCCGACCTGGCCGCCGAGGGCACCACCTGGACCGCGCAGCGGGTCCACGGCGATCTGCACCTCGGCCAGTGTCTGCGCTCGCCGACCGGGCACTGGTCGCTGATCGACTTCGAGGGCGAGCCGTCCAAGCCGCTCGCCGAACGCCGGCTGCCGCAGCCGACCGCCCGGGACGTCGCGGGGATGCTGCGCTCCTTCGACTACGCGGCGCACTCGACGGACCTGCCGGTGCCGGGCTGGGCGGAGGCCTGCCGGGCCGCGTACTGCTCCGGGTACGCCGAGGTCAGCGGGGTCGATCCGCGGACCGACCCGGTGCTGCTGCGCGCGTACGAGACCGACAAGGCGATCTACGAGGTCGTCTACGAGGCCCGGCACCGCCCCGACTGGCTGCCGGTGCCGCTGTCCGCGGTGGCGCGGTACGCGACGACCGACCTCACCTGACCGCTCTTCGCCGAGGAGGCACCGCACGTGACCCCGCCCACCCCCAGCGGTTCGGACCCGAAGAAGAAGGCTGCCGCGAAGAAGGCTGCGGCCGAGAAGGTCGCCGTCAAGAAACCCGCCGAGAAGAAGAGCCCCGCCGAGAAGGCCGCCGCCAAGAAGGCCGCCGCGAAGAAGAGCCCCGCCGAGCAGACCCCTGCGGCAACCCCGGTCCTGCCGCCGGAGGCACCCGCAGCGACCCCGGTCCCCCCGCCAGAGGCGCCCGCGGCAACCCCCGTCCCCCCGCCGGAGGCACCCGTCGACCCCGCCCTCGACCGCGCCGACCGCGACCGTCTCCTCGCCGGTGCCCACCACGACCCCCACTCCGTGCTCGGCGCCCACCCGGTGCCCGGCGGGGTGGCCTTCCGGGTCTTCCGGCCGTACGCGCTGTCCGTCACCGTGGTCGCCGGGACGCTGCGGGCCGAGCTGCACGACGACGGCGACGGCTTCTTCTCCGCTCTGCTGCCGCTCGGCGAGGTCCCGTCCTACCGCCTGCTCCTCGCGTACGAGGGGAACGTCCAGGACGTCGAGGACGCGTACGCCTTCCTCCCCGCCGTCGGCGATCTCGACCTGCATCTCATCGGCGAGGGCCGGCACGAGCAGCTGTGGACGGCGCTCGGGGCGCGGCCGATGACCCACCAGGGCGTGTCCGGCACCCGGTTCACGGTGTGGGCGCCCAACGCCCAAGGGGTGCGCGTGGCCGGCACCTTCAACTTCTGGGACGGCTCGGCGCTGCCGATGCGCTCCCTGGGCTCCTCCGGGGTGTGGGAGCTGTTCGTGCCCGGTGTCGGCGAGGGCGAGCTGTACAAGTTCGAGATCACCCGGCCCGACGGCTCGAAGACACTGCGCGCGGACCCGCTGGCCCGGCGCACCGAGGTCCCGCCCAACACCTCCTCGGTGATCCACGCCTCGCACCACGAGTGGCAGGACACGGAGTGGATGGACGCCCGCGCCTCCGGGGCGGCCGCGCACGAGGCACCGTTCTCGGTGTACGAGGTCCATCTCCCGTCCTGGCGCCCGGGACTGACGTACCGTCAACTCGCCGAGCAGCTCCCCGCGTACGTCAAGGACCTCGGCTTCACGCACGTCGAGCTGATGCCGGTCGCCGAGCACCCCTTCGGCGGCTCCTGGGGCTACCAGGTCACCGGCTTCTACGCGCCGACCGCGCGCCTGGGCACGCCGGACGACTTCAAGTACCTGGTGGACGCGCTGCACCAGGCGGGCATCGGCGTCCTGATGGACTGGGTGCCGGCCCACTTCCCGCGCGACGACTGGGCGTTGGCCGAGTTCGACGGGCGCCCGCTGTACGAGCACGAGGATCCGCTGCGGGCCGCCCATCCCGACTGGGGCACGCTGGAGTTCGACTACGGCCGCCGCGAGGTGCGCAACTTCCTGGTCGCCAACGCCATTTACTGGTGCGAGGAGTTCCACGTCGACGGGCTGCGGGTCGATGCCGTCGCCTCGATGCTCTACCTCGACTACTCGCGCGAGCCGGGGCAGTGGGTGCCGAACGTGCACGGCGGCCGGGAGAACCTGGACGCGGTGGACTTCCTCCAGGAGATGAACGCGACGGTCTACCGGCGGGTGCCGGGGGTCGTGACGATCGCGGAGGAGTCCACGGCCTGGGACGGCGTCACCCGCGCCACGCACCACATGGGCCCGGGCGGCTTCGGGGGCCTCGGCTTCGGGCTGAAGTGGAACATGGGCTGGATGCACGACTCGCTCGGCTACATGGCCCACGAGCCGGTGCACCGCAAGTTCCACCACCACGAGATGACGTTCTCGATGGTGTACGCGTACAGCGAGAACTACGTCCTGCCGATCTCCCACGACGAAGTCGTCCACGGCAAGCGCTCGTTGGTGTCGAAGATGCCGGGCGACTGGTGGCAGCAGCGCGCCAACCTCCGCGCCTACCTCGCCTTCATGTGGGCCCACCCCGGCAAACAACTCCTCTTCATGGGCCAGGAGTTCGCACAAGGCGCCGAGTGGTCCGAGGCCCACGGCCCCGACTGGTGGCTCCTCGACCCCGCCTACGGCGCCGAAGCCGACCACCGCGGGGTCCGCGACCTCGTCCGCGACCTCAACACCGTCTACCGCCACACCCCGGCGCTCTGGCAGCGCGACACCGACCCGGCGGGCTTCGAGTGGGTGGTCGGGGACGCCTCCGAGGACAACGTCTTCGCGTTCCTGCGCCACGACGCGGACGGCACCCCGCTCCTCGCGGTCTCCAACCTCTCCCCCGTGGTCCGCCACGACTACCGCCTCGGCGCCCCCGACGACGTCCCGGCCTGGCTGGAGTCCCTCAACACCGACCTCGCCAAGTACGGCGGCACGGACGTCGCCAACCCGGACGCCCTGAAGCCGGAGGTCACCCCTTGGCACGGCCGCCCGGCCAGCATCCAACTCACGCTGCCACCCCTGGCGACGGTGTGGCTGCGACCGGCTTAGAGGTCTGATCCGCCGGCCCTACGGCATGAGCCGGCGCAACACCGACAGCAGCCGTCGGGCGTAGCCGTCGGTGACCTGCGCCGCCGGTTCGCCCGGCTCCGGCCGCCGCACCGGCACGACGCCCGCCGCCAACTCGTAGCGCACCGGCAGCAGTTTGAGGCCCCGGACCACCGGGCCCGAGCGCCAGGGCAACTGGTCCGGGGGGAGGGTCAGTTCCGCGCGGGCGAAGTGGTCGAGGACGCGGCCGACCGCGGTCGTGACGATCAGGCCGCCCAACTCGCGGGCCGCGCTCGGGCATTGGTGCGGTCCCGCGCCCCAGCCCAGGTGGGCGCGGGTGGAGACGGTGGCGCCGACCATGTGGGAGGAGCTGAGCGCCAGCAGGTCGCGGTGGGCGGCCGCGGCCGACGGGGAGACGACGTCACCGGCCCGCACCCACACGTTCCCCAGCTGTACGTCCCGGGCCGCGAACCGGAAGCACATGTTGGCCACGGGCGGGTTGGCGAGGGCCGCCCGGTTGACCGTCTCGCCGAGCTGCCCGGTCGACAGGCTGCGCCGGACCGTCGCGTTGCCGCGCAACACCTCCAGCAGCGTGTTGAGGACCATGTTGCCGGTGATGTCGTTGAGGTAGACCGCGTTCATGAACAGCTCCCGCCCGAGCTGCTCGTCGCTCAACTCCGGGTCGGCGAGCAGCATGTAGGAGGTGAGGTCGTCCCCGGGCCGGGCCCGCCGGTGCGCGGCGAGCCGGATGAACGCCCCGAGCGCCCGGCCCGTCGCCGGGCCGGAGTCCGGTCCGCCGTCCAGCATCCGCCACAGGTCCATGACCAACTCGTCGCCCAACTCCACCGGGCAGCCGAACAACTTGGTCGTGATCATGAGCAACAGCGGCCGGGTGTACTGCGCGCCGAGGTCGGCGAAGCCCGTGGACCCCGACTCCGCGGCGAGCACCCCGACGAGTTCGTCGGCGTACCGGGCGACGGCGGCCCGCAGCTCCCAGCCCTCGGGGCTGCGGGTGTCCTGGAAGGGGCCGAGCGCGGAGTGCAGGGTGCGGCGGGCCGCCCGGTGCTCCTCGCCGTCCATGAACATCGTCTGCCGCACCTCGTACCCGGCCAGCAGCGGCCAGTCCCGCGGCAGCCGCCCCTCGGCCCGGGCCCGCCAGTACCGCACGTCCCGCCGCCACTGGATCTCGTTCCGCAGCACCTCGGTGACCTCGGTGTACCCGAGCACCAGCCACACCGGCACGCCCATCAGCCCGACCGGCGCGACCGGGCCGTAGGTGTGGCGCAGCCGCTCGTAGACCGCGCCGGGATCGACGTCGAACTCCGCGGTGAGCAGCGGCTCGACGGGCAGCGACCCGAGCGGGGTGCCGTCGGCCGGTGGCGGGGTCGCGTGCGCGTGGACGTTCATACGCACACGCTTACCGCACCGGCCGTGCACACGCAGTGATCGAAGCGCGAACTGTTACGGCTTGGTGATGACTTCTGCGGATGTGTCGCCCATCTCCCCGCCCGTCCCCTCGTCCATCCCCTTCGGCAGCCGCCCGGTGTGCAGCACCCCCAGCCGCTGCGTGGCCCGGGTCAGCGCCACGTACAGGTCGCTCGTCCCGTACAGCGCCGGCTCGACGACCAGCACCGAGTCGAACTCGAGTCCCTTGGACTGCCGGGGGTCGAGGAGTACGACGGTCCGCGTGAGGTCGGGCTCGGCGCCCGCCGTGACCCCGTCGAGCCGGGCCGCCAGCCTGCGGTGCAGATGGCGCGGGGCGATGACCGCGAGCCGCCCCTCGGCGGGGGTCAGCTCGGTCACGGCCTCGGCGACGGCCGCGGGCAGGTCGTCGGTGCCGCGCACCCAGGGCCGTACGCCGGTGGAACGGACCGAACTCGGCGGTTCGAAGTCCGGGTTCTCCGCGCGTACGACGGCTGCCGCGAGGTCCATGATCTCGGCGGGCGTACGGTAGTTGACGCCGAGGCGGGTGTGCTCCCAGCGGTCCTCGACGTACGGCTGAAGGATGCGCTCCCAGGAGCCGACGCCCGCCGCCTCCGCGGTCTGCGCCGGGTCGCCGACCAGGGTCATCGAGCGGGTCGGGCTGCGCCGCATGAGCAACCGCCAGGCCATCGGGGAGAGTTCCTGCGCCTCGTCGACGATGATGTGCCCGAACGCCCAGGTCCGGTCGGCCGCCGCGCGTTCGGCCGCGCTGCGGTGGTCGTCCTCCTCCTGCCGCTCGGCGAACCGCTCGGCGTCGATGATGTCGTGCGCGGAGAGCACCTCGGAGTTCTCCTCGTCGATGTCCTCGAACTCGTAGGTCCGGGAGGCGTACGACACGTCGAGCACACCCTGCGCGTACGCGACCTGCGTCTCCCGCTCGCGGTCCGCCCGCGCCCTGGCCAACCGCTCGTCGACACCGAGGAGTTCGGCCGCCTCGTCCAGCAGCGGCACGTCCGACACGGTCCAACGCCTGGTCACCGGGCGGCGGATGGCGGCCGCGTCCTCGTCGGGGAGGTGGCCGACGGGGTCGGCGAGGAAGTCGGCGACCAGCCGCTGCGGGGTCAGCCGCGGCCACAACTGGTCGATGGCCGCCCACACTTCGGGGTTCTCGGCGATCTCGTCGCGGATCTGGGTGAGGTCGCTGGCATCGAGCAGGCTGCTGCCGTCGTAGGGGTCGGTGCCCACGCGCTCGGCGTACAGCTCGGTGAGCGTGTTGAGGATGTGGCCCTCGAAGTGCTCGCGGGCCACGTTGTGCGGCAGCCGCGCGGCCCGGGTCTTCTCGCGCGCCACCTTCACCAGACCGTCGTCGAGCATCAGGACCTCCCGGTCGTGCTCGATGGCGATCACCGGGTCGGGCAGCGCCTGCCAGTCGCGTACGGCGTCGGCGAGGACGTCCGCCATGTCGGCACGGCCCTTCACCGCGGCCGCCGCACGCGAGTCGGTCGCCGTCGCCTTCACCCCGGGGAACAACTCGCCGACCGTGGCGAGCAGCACCCCCGTCTCGCCCAGCGAGGGCAGCACCTCGCCGATGTAGCCGAGGAAGGCGGGGTTGGGGCCGACGATCAGGACGGCCCGCTTGGCGAGCAGTTCGCGGTACTCGTAGAGGAGATAGGCCGCGCGGTGTAGCGCGACGGCGGTCTTGCCGGTGCCGGGCCCGCCCTCGACGACCAGGACCCCGCGGTGGGGTGCGCGGATGATCTCGTCCTGCTCGGCCTGGATGGTCTGCACGATGTCGCTCATGCGGCCGGTGCGCGCGGAGTTCAGCGCGGCGAGCAGCACGGCGTCGCCGGTCGGGTCCTCGTACCCGGTCCGCTCCTCGTCGCCCAGGTCGAGGATCTCGTCGTGCAGGGCGGTGACGCTGCGCCCCTCGGTGGTGATGTGCCGGCGGCGGCGCAGCCCCATGGGCGTGTGCCCGGTGGCGAGGTAGAAGGGCCGGGCGACGTCGGCCCGCCAGTCGATCAGCACCGGGGTCCGCTCGGCGTCGTCGGTGCGCAGCCCGATGCGTCCGATGTGATGACCGCCGCCCGCGGTCAGGTCGATCCGCCCGAAGCACAGCGACCCGTCGACGGCGTTGAGCGCGGCCAGCAGCCCCGACCGCTCGGCGACCAGGATGTCCCGCTCCAGCCGGGCCTGCATGGGCGTGTTGCCCTGGGCGAGCGCGTCCCTGACACCGTCCTCGGTGTCGCCGCGCAAGGCGTCCACACGCGCGTACAGTCCGTCGATGAATTCTTGCTCACCACTAATTTCATCGCTGTTTGACAATTCCACTCCCGCGCAGATATACTGTGCCCACTGGACTTCTTCGCGACCTGACCCGAATCAAGTCGCGAACCATCGAATATACGCAGAGAAGACCCCCGGGCGCAACGCCCGGGGGTCTTCTCTTGCGCAGCTCAGAGCACTTCGGAAAGCTCTTCGAGGAGTTTCCTTTTCGGCCGGGCTCCCACCATCGACTTCACCGGTTCTCCCTTCCGGAAAAGCATGAACGTCGGCATCGAAAGAACCCGGTACGCATTCGTCGTCAACGGATTGGTGTCCACGTCCAGCTGGACCACCCTGAACCGCTCCCCCTCCTCCGCCGCGAGGGCGCTGAGCACCGGCCCCATCTGCCGACACGGCGGACACCAGTCCGCGGTGAACTCCACCAGCACCGGCAGTTCGCTGCCCAGCACCTCCGCCTCGAAGTCCGTGTCGGTCACCTCGGTCACGCCCGCTGCCCTGATCACTGTTCCCGTCCTCCCAGTTCGCACATCGGATCCGCATCGTCGAGCAGCGCGAGGCGTACCCCGATCTTCGCCCGCACCGCCTGCAACTCCCCGATCAGGGAGTCGAGTTCGGCCAGCTTGCGCCGGTAGACGTCGATGGAGGCGGGGCAGGTGTCACCCTGCTCGTGCCCGGCCCGCAGACACTCCACGAAGGGCCGCGTCTCCTCCAGGTCGAACCCGAAGTCCTGCAGGGTCCGGATCTGCCGGAGCAGCTTGAGGTCCGCCTCGTCGTACGTGCGGTAGCCGTTCTCGCCCCGCCGTCCGGGCAGCAGTCCCCGTGCCTCGTAGTACCGCAGCGTCCGCGTCGTGGTCCCGGCGCGTGCGGCCAGCTCGCCGATTCGCATGCGTACGAACGTAAGCCTTGACGCCGACGTCAAGGCAAGAGCGGCTTGTGCTCCACCGGGGAGGTCAGCACGATCGAGGTGGTGGTGCGGCCGAGCGCGGAGACCGCTTCGAGGACCTCCTCCAGGTGGACGGTGTCCCGGACGGCGACCTTGAGGATCCAGCAGTCCTCGCCGACGACGTGGTGCACCTCGGTGATCTCCGGCCGCTCGATCAGCTCCAGGGTCCTCGGGTGCCTGAGGGTGTAGCCGCCGTGCGGGCTGACCCGGATGAACGCCTGGATGCCGTAGCCGAGCCGGCCGGGGACGACCTGGGCGCCGTACCCGCTGATCACGCCCGCCGCCTCCAGCCGCCGCACCCGCTCGGTGACCGCGGCGGGGCTCAGCCGCACCCGGCGGCCCAGCTCGCTGAGCTTGATCCGCCCGTCGGTCTGGAGGAGCTGGAGGATCTGCCGGTCCACTGCGTCGAACGACGTTTCGTCGGCGGTAGCCCGCAGATTTCTTGTTTCTTTCGGTGGCACGGCCTGAACTCCCATGGTTCCCCCTTCGGTTCAGCGGTGTGCGCCGGGAGAATTATGGTCATGGAGAACGCCCGAGAGGTACTGGTCATCGGCGGCAGCCGCTACTTCGGCAAGCGGCTGATCGCCCGGCTGCTGGCCGCCGGGGACCGGGTCACCGTCCTCAACCGCGGCTCGTCGCAGCTGCCCGCCGGGACACGGCACCTGACCGCCGACCGCGATGACGAGAACTCCCTTGTGCGGGCGCTGGGTTCACGCACCTTCGACGTCGTCCTCGACCAGGTCTGCTACACCCCGCGCCAGGCGGCCCTCGCCCGCCGGGTCTTCGCCGGCCGCACCCGGCGCTATGTGATGACGTCCACGGTCGAGGTGTACGAGTACGAGGACTCGATCGCGCCCGTCCGGGAGGACGCCGTCGACCCGGCGGCCGTCTCCGTCGACCTCGAACTCCCCTGGCACGAACCGGAATTCCGGGAATCCCACTACGGCGAGGGAAAGCGACAGGCGGAGGCGGTACTCGCCGAGGACCCGCCCTTTTCCTTTACGGCGGTCCGCGTGGCCCATGTCCTCGGCGGCGCGGACGACTTCACCGGGCGGCTGGCCCACTACGCCGACCGTATCCGGGCCGGTTCGCCGATCGCCGTCCCGGCCGACAACCAGCCGGCCACCTACATCCACGTCGAGGAGATCGCCGACTTCCTGTTCTGGGCGGCGGGCGCGGAGTTCACCGGGCCGGTGAACGCGGCCTCCCACGGGCTGCTGGACACGGAGGGGCTGTGCGAGGAGGTGGCCGCGCAACTCGCCGAGGGCCGTGTGGTGTTCCGGACGGTCGAGGTCGGCGCGACCTCACCGCTCTCCTTCCGCCGCCGTTACGCCATGTCCAACTCCCGTGCCGGGCGGCTGGGTTTCACCTTCGGGGACGTCCACCGCTGGCTGCCGCAGGCTGTTGCCGAAACGCTGGGGAAGCCGTGAGGTTCACCCAATGGCTCGAGGGCTTCCGCCGGCTGGCGGGTGCAAGCCGATCGGGGCTGATCGCGCCCACGCGGCGGCTGCCGCAAGCTCAACACGGCCCCGCGCCCCTGCAGAACGTCACCATCCGCCGCATCGCGGGAGGTGTCACCGGGGAGTCGTGACCCCCGTCCACGGCTCCCCGGTGTGCTCGGCCCACTCGCGGGCGGCCTCGGGGCGGCCGGTGAGCAGGAGCAGCAGGGCGGCGACCGGTCCCCGGATCTCCTCGCCGTCGCCGCGCGCCCACTCGATGTCCGTGGCGACGAGCCGTGCCTTCGGCAGGGGCCAGGGGCGGGGCGGGAAGCGCATGGTCCACACCCGCTCGGCGGCGTCCCGCGCGGCCTCCGGCTCCACCGGGCGGTGCCTGCCGAGGGCGAGGGCGATGTCCTGGCCGTGGACGAGGAGGTCGAGGAGGGGTTCGTGGGGTGAGGTGGTCGGGGCGAGGCGCCGGGAGCCGATGATCGAGCGGAGGTTGGCGACGATCTCCGCGACGGGCAGCTCCGCCTCACGGACCGCCGAGTCGTGGATCATGCGGTTCCAGTCGCCGCGGGCGCGCAGCATCTCCCGTACGACCTGGCCGTAGCTGAAGCGCGCGGCGATCGTCAGATGCGCGGCGAGATCCCGTACCCGCCAGTCACCGCACCGGGTGCGCGTCTCCCACTCCGCGGGGCCGAGGCCCTCCAGGAGGTCGGCCAGACTCGCCCGCTCCTGGTCGACGTACCGCCACAGCTCGTCGGTCCCCAGCACTGCACCCACGGGAATCACCCACTCAAGTGGTAAGCTTCTCTGACCAAAGTAGTCAGAGACTCTGACCGATGTCAAGCAGCGCGAGGGAGCGTCGAGCATGGTGGCGGAGAGCGAGCTCAACACGGGCGTGCTCCTGTTCCTCCCGTACCGGGCCCTGGAGAATCGTGTCTTCGCGGCGCTCGCCGAGGCGGGCTACGACGACTTCACCCCCGCCCAGGCCCGGGTCCTGCAGCGCGTCGGCCCGCACGGCACGCGGCTTACGGAACTGGCCGAACAGTCCCAGATCACCAAGCAGACCGCGGGCTTCCTGGTCGACCAGCTGGAGAAGGCGGGCTACGTCACCCGCGCCCCGGACCCCACCGACAGACGGGCCCGCCTGGTCTGCATCGCGACCAAGGCCCAGGCGGCGAAGGAGGTCGCCGACGGGGTGGTGGCCGAGGTGGAGAGGGAGTGGGAGGAGCACCTCGGCAAGCGCCGCATGAAACAACTGAGGGAGGCACTGACCCTGCTCCGGGAGATCACCGACCCCTGGGCGTGAGGACGTGCGGCGACCGCGTCGGCGTAGTAACCCTGGTACGTACGCGATCCGTTCTCACCGGGAGTCGTCGATGACCGTTCGCCGCGTCATGCCCGTCATCCAGTCGGAGGCCGCGAAGGAGAGCCGGGAGTTCTACGGCCTGCTGGGCCTGGAGGAGGTCATGAACCTCGGCTGGATCATGACCCTCGCCTCGCCCTCCCACCCGACGGCCCAGGTCAGCGTGATGACCGCCGACCTGACCGCCCCGGTCTCCCCCGATCTAAGCGTCGAGGTCGACGACGTGGACGCGGCCTACGCGGCCGTGCGGGCCGGCGGTGCGGAGATCGTCCACCCGCTCCAGGACGAGGAGTGGGGCGTACGGCGGTTCTTCGTCCGTGACCCCAACGGGCGGGTGGTCAACGTGGTGAGCCACCGCTGAACGGCCCCTCTACGCGGCCACCTTCGCCGCCTCCTCCACCTCCAGCAGGGACGCGCTCTGGCGTTCCGCCTCGAAGGCGCGGTGGCCGCCGCGCAGGCCGAAGAGGCGCTTGGCGAGGAGGATGTAGAGGACCGCGAGAACGTTCAGGACCAGCGTGGCGATCTTCAACCAGCTGATGCGCTCGGTGAGTTCGTAGATCTCCAGCGGGAGGAACGCGGCGGTCGCGACCACCGTGAGGTACTCCGCCCAGCGCCGGGCGTACCAGAGGCCGACCGCCTCCACGAGTTCGATCAGGGCGTACGCCAGGAGCAGCCCCGCCACCAGGACGAGCGTGTCGTGCTCGTAGCCGAAGGTCTTCTGGATGGTGCCGACTATCGGCGAGTGGTCGAGGTCGTAGTGGAAGTGCCTGAAGACCGGCCGGAAGACGTCGAGGTACTCGTCGAAGAGCCGGCGCACCGCGTCCTGGCTGTTGCTGAACTTCCACACGGCGATCGCGACCAGCACGATGAACACCCCGCGCACGGCCCGCTCGACCGCGAGGAACCGCAGGATGAACAGGTCCCGCAGCACCTTCCCGCGCGGCACGAGCGGTGCGTGGTCCGCGGGCCCGGAGCCGTGCGGCTCGCCGAGCGCGAAGTCCCCGCAGCGCAGACACCGCCAGGCGTCCCCGAGCGCGGTCGACGCGAACAGCCGTTCCCGCAGCCGGAGTTCGTCCGGCGCGTACGTCACATGCCCGCGGCGCGCGCAAGTCCGCCGGTCCCAGTCGATCTTCATCCCCCGTGTGCCTCCGAACCCAAGAGCGTGCCGCCGGGGACAGCACGCTAGTGGGAACGGGTAAGAGTTCGGTGAGTCACGGTGATCAGTACACTTACTGCACAATACTGTGCAACTGGGTGACGGAGGGGGCACAATGACCGCCATGACCACGGGCCGCACCAGTCGTGCCGACGCCAACCGCCGCCGCATCCTCGACGTCGCTCTCGCCGAGCTGCTGCGCGACCCCGACGCGTCCATGGACCGGATCGCGCGCGCCGCGGGTGTCGTACGGCGGACGGTGTACGGGCACTTTCCGAGCAGGGAGGCACTGATCGGCACGCTGACCGACGGGGCGGTGGAGGCTCTCGCGGCCGCCCACCTGTCGGGCCGTGACGGCGTGGACGATCCCGCGGAGGCGGTGGCCCGCTCGGTGCTCGCCGTCTGGGAGATCGCCGACCGCTACCGGCTGCTGGTGGGGCTCGCCCAGCGCACCGTCACCGTGCAGGGCATCCGCGAGCGCCTCACCCCGATCCGCGACTCCTGCGCGCACCTGCTCCAGCGGGGCCTCGACCGGGGCACCTTCGTCTCCCCGCTGCCGGCGGCGGCGCTCGCGTACGTGCACGAGCAGATGCTGTTCGCGGTGATGGAGGCGGTGAACGACGGGTTACTGAACGCCGAAGAGGCGGGCCGCTCCGCCGCGGTCAGCGTTCTGACCGCGGCGGGCGTACCCGCCTCTCTCGCCACCGCGCTGGTGGCCGGGCTCAGCGTCTGATTCTTCGGGGAGGCCGGGTACGACTACGCGGGCGCCCCGTACAAGGCGCAGGAGACCGTCCGCGCGGCGATGGGGC